>NZ_CALIJF010000307.1 GCF_938018035.1 uncultured Campylobacter sp.
AAGCCCGATTTTTGCAAATATCGCGGTCAGCGCCGCAAAGAGTGCTGATGCAAGCTGGCCGGGTAAAAAACTAGAGCTCTGTTTTTAATTTAGATGCGATTGCCAAGTCTTGCTTACGATTGCTGCTAAATTCTGCCCCGCATATATAGAAAAATCGCTAAAAGCGCGCTCTCGCTTCGCCTAACGCTAAGAGAGATCTGTTTAAATTCCACTTCGACGCTCCTCAAAAACAAATGCCAGCGACGCAAGCGCATCCATCATCGTTTAAATTCCACTCCGATGCCTCTCAAAAAAGCAAACTTTAAGCCCAAACCTACTACTCTAAAAGTTCAAATTTTACAAATGAAGGATACTGAATGAAAAATTTCATATTTTCTGCACTTTTGGCTCTTGGCATCGCAGGCTGCGCCGTAAACACCGCTCCGACGCCTGCAGGCAACTTACGCTCGCTCAAATCCGAGATCGTAAACTACACTCGTCAAAGCTCCACAGCTTACGTCTATACGTTTAAAGACCTATCCAACGGCGAGCTCTACACCGCTCGCGCAAGCAGATATTATGCGGCTGCAGGAGATACTGCCTACATAAGTACCGCAGCAGGCGCTATCACCGATATGCGAATCATCTCGCGCAAAGCGGGTTCCGTTGCTCCGCGCGCTTATGATATTGGCAAAATCGAGACCAAACAAATGCATAAAAACGACGCTATCGCTGTACCTGAGAGCGAAAATATCAGCTTTTAATCTACGCGATTTTTAGCTGCTGCACCCTTGAAGGTAAGCGAGCCTGCTTTTAATTTGAGATAAACGTTTTTGAGTTTGCTCTCTACTCTTATGAAGGCAATAGTTTCTGTTCTTAATCATGGCGGGCTGGCGCGATTTGCTTGCGCTTTAAAGTCCGCTGATTCTTTATGCGATTGCCTGCATAAATTTTATATTTTATAAGTTGTGGAATTTTATATTTCACAAAATTCTGTGCTGCGTATCTTGCTTCTATGGTTCGGTTAGCGTTTTATATCCACTTGCTTTCGCGCTTAAATTCCTTGCTGCATAGTGCCATTTTGTCCACAAAATTCTATATTATAGAAATACGGCTGGCGCTAGAATTTTGATTGCGAAATTCTTATAAATTTTCTTTCTCGCGGTTTTTCGCGCACTGCTCGTTTTCAGTGCAGTATTCCCCGCTGATAAGATGTCACGTAGATATTTTTAAAACCCACGCTTTGCAAATTTTGTGTCTTGAAAATTTCATTCATAAAATTTCACGTCGTAAAATTTTATGAAATTTCCCCACAAGAAAGAGGTGTTGCCGTCTGTTTACCGCGGCCTGATATAATCCCCACATCGAAATTAGAACTCCTTTCAATAATCGGCGAGGCCTGTGTGGGTCTCGCTTTTTTTATGCCCGAATTTTCGCGATTTTGGTAAACATTCGGTAACAATTCGGTAAAATTTTAGTATTTTTCAGCCTATTTTAAGCATATAATTTGTCATTTTGTGCTACTATTGCGCTTACAAACTTTTAAAGGAGTTCAAAATGAAACTAGTTAAACTTAGTTTAGCGGCAGCAGTCGCTGCAGGTGCTCTTGCTATGAGTGCAAGTGCTGTTCCGTTAGAGGAAGCTATCAAGGATGTGGATCTAAACGGATACGCTCGTATGCGATATACACACAATAATGAATCCGATAAAAATGTCCATCGCGAGAAATCTAGTGTCTGGGAATTCAAATCCGAAGTAGATTTCAAAGCTAAAATCGACGATAACTTTTTCGGTGTAGTCGGTGTTAGATTCATGGATAGAGATAACGGTCAGACTTTTTCATCTTCAGACGGTGTATATCTTCAGGAGAAAAATGAAGAGGATGATGAGTCTCAATTTGATATTGCCAAGGCCTACTTAGGATATGCTATTGGCGGCACTACGATTACAGTTGGTCGCCAGGGTATAGGTTCGTTCTTTACGGATGATATGTATGGGGACGGTGTTAAGATTACTAGCACCGATATCGAGGGGCTAACTCTTACTGGCTTTTGGATGGACTCTTTAGAGAATGATAGTGATATTGGCAGCCTTAAGTGGAATAGAACAGGTGTAATGGCCCCATTAAGAGGAAAATTAACTACCGATCACAATCTATATGGAGTAGGAGCTATGGGCTCATACGATCCTGTGGCTTTCCAATTATGGTATAACTCCTTAGAAGATGTAGCCGATCTTTTTGCCGCAGAGTTAGCATTTAACTTTGATATTTCCGATGATTTCAATATTGGCGTAAAAGGTCAATATGCGTTTTCTGATTTAGATAGAGCGACTTATACTTACATAAATCGAACAACACTTCTTCCTGTAAATACAGAAACAAGCGATGCAGATTTTTGGGCTGCAGAGGCTAGTATGGGTCTATTCGGTATCGATTTAGCTGCAGGTTATTTGAGATTCGAGCCTGATAATAAAGATCGCGCTTCTTTTGTATCCTTTGAAGATCAAGGATCCTTCATTAGCCCAGGTGAAGAGTTGCTAGATTATAGAAGCTTTACTGGCGAGAACCACTATTGGTATGTAGTAGCAGGATATACTATCCCTGATACTGGTATCAGAATTGGTGCTGATTACCTAGACGGTAAAGCGCATGGTGACGATGCATACGAAGTAGTAGGTAGAATTTCTTATAAATATAATGAAAAGCTAAGCTTCAAAACTTGGTATTCTCACTATAAGATTGACGATGCTGCTGGCGGTCTTGATGAGAAAAAAGATCGCATCAGATTTGAGGCTAAATACAGCTTCTAATTATTTACCTTATACGGGTAAAATTAGGGCGAAGCTTTTGCTTCGCCCTTTTTAAATTCTAAATCAAGGTTTTCTATGAAAATTTTTAAAATTTCTTTTTTAGCATGTTTTTTTGCCTTTAGTTTAAATGCCGCGGATAAAGCAAATGATGACACGTATGTATTCGAAGCCAAAGGTGAGTTTGCCAAAGAGCTAAAATCCCTGATCGAAAAGCATTCTAAAGATGAAAACGTAACTGTAAATATCTACAAAAACGCTCCGGTCGCAGGCAGTAAAACCCATAGCGGCAAGGTAAATCGAAATATAAATTTTTTAAAAGAAAGAGGTGGAGCTATCTTTGCTGAGAAGTGCGCTTCATGCCACGGCGAGAATGGCCAAAAAAGAGCTTATGGAGTATCGCGTAAACTCAAAGATATGGACGCCAAAGAGATCTCGATAGCTATGTCGCAATACACTACAGATCTAAGTTATGGTGGCAAGATGAAAAATATCATGCAGCCGATCGCCGCTAAGACGGGCGCTACGGAGCTAGGCTACATCATTGCTTATCTAAAAGGCGACGATTCGTTCCTATACGATAGTTCGTCTAGTAGGAGCACGAATACTGAAATTTCGACCGCCCCGAGCGAGCAGGGCTCATACCTAAAATAAAGGGGCGTAGAATGAAAGTAGCGATCGTTTTGGCAAACGGTTT
>NZ_CALIJF010000308.1 GCF_938018035.1 uncultured Campylobacter sp.
AGGCATAAAGCTCCCTTTCTTTCGGGCTTGCAAAACAGCTTGCGCACGCTTTTAAGCCCGTTTAAAACGGCGGAATTTTATAAAATTTCAGATCAAATTCGGATTAAATTTCAAATTTGAAGAGGTTTTGAGATTTAAAGAGTTTCAAATTTAAAGGATTTGAAATTTAGCCGCCTAGCTACGCTTAAAATTTACGCTTTCTCTCAAATTTATAAAAATTTCAACGCATAGTGGCACCGAAAGATCGTAAATTTAGCCCGGGCTAAACCCCATTTTTGTATAATTTCATGAAATTTTAAAGGATAGAAAATGAAAAAATTTTTTGCTTTGCTTCTTGCGGCGTTGTTTTTCGCAGGTTGTGGACAGTCTCAACCGAAAGTGCCGATCGCAAGTGCGTATAAATTCAAGGGCATTACCTACCAACACTTCCAAAACCATAATCCGAAAAAATTTATCTATCAATCGCCGGAAGCAGTCGAGAAAAAGTACAACGAGCAGCTTTTAGCGGCGCTAAAAGAAGCGAACCTGCTGGATCAAAACTCTACCGATGAGCTTAAAATTACAATAAAGCACCACAGGGGCTTTACCGGCGAAGCTACTCCGTTTCCTAGCGATAGAATCGGTGGCATAGAGTTTATCTATGAGGTTCAACTCGTAAGAAACGGCCAAATTTTAAGAAGCTACGTGCAAAATGACATCGAGCATTACGATCCGGGATTTTTCGGCAATATGAAAACCATAGCGTTGCAAAATACGGATGATAGCTATGAAAATGCCGCAATTACGGCTCTTGTCAAGCATTTGATGGAGATTATAAAGAAATTTTAGCGGCCAGCTTGGGCGCAACGCACGTGCCCGATGCCGCATTTGACTAAATTATAAATGATTTTGACGCCTTGCTGGCTTTTAACTCGCGGGATTTTAAAAAATCGCTGCGAGCTTGAGCGGTAAAAATTTAAAGAAGCGGATTGCTTGAGGGCTACCGATATATCGATAGCCCGTCGCCAAGAAGCGGCAGAGCGCTCGATAAGTGCGGCATTTAAATCCTTGCAATGTTCTAAAATATAAAAAATTCGGCGCTAAATTTAAAACGGCGATCGGCTCGGGTGCATTCTTGCCGAGAGGGCTGCTGATTTTGCGGCGAAATTTAAAACGTAGTTTTGCACGATTTAGAGGATGCGAGTTTTGCAGAAGCTCGGCCACACAAGACAGATGGCGAATGCGCGGCAATTATCATA
>NZ_CALIJF010000309.1 GCF_938018035.1 uncultured Campylobacter sp.
CGCCTGCAAAAATTTTATCGTTCGCCTTATCATAAACGGCGAGATTTTCCTTTTTAACCAAAACTTGCTTTTCCTGCATCTTTTCTCCTTTGTTTATATTTTTTGCAATGCTCTCTTGCGCGCTTAAATTTAATGCCCACGCCATCGCCGCTAAACTCAAAATTTTAAGAATTTAGCGTTTATTTTTATCTTTCATTATGCTCGCTTTAAATTTAATCACAAATTTAAAGTCAAAGTGCAAAAGTCGCCTAAAATTTCGTAAGCCACTCTTTTATCTCTTTTTCGCTTGCTCTCTCGCCGAAGCACTTCCCCGCTAGCCACTCGCCGCTTCCGGCCATTTGGGCTAAATTTTTATCGCTATTTCCGAGCCCCGAGCTATAGACGGTACAAAACGGGATCACCTTTTTACCGCTAAAATCGTTGTTCTTTATAAACTCAAAGATCGGCCACGCCGCATCATACCACCAGATCGGATAACCTACGAAAACGACATCGTAGTTCTCCCAGCCTTCGATTTTGGCGTTAGCTAAAGACACTTTCCTAAGCGACGTATCATCATGCTCGCGGCTAACGCGACTTTTTGGATCGTTGTAGTTTAGATCCGCGTTCGTGTAGGGCTGCACGGGCTTTAGCTCGACTATCTCGGCACCTAAATTTTGTGCTATTAAATTTGCCGCTCTGGCCGTATTGCCGCCTGCGGAGAAATAGACTACGAGCGTCTTTTGCGGCTCAAATTTGATATTTTCCGCTGCGCTTTGGTTCGCCGCGAATGAACACATAACAAGTGCTGTAGCCATTATTTTACTTAGTTCTTTCATTTTATTTTCCTTTCTTTTATCTCATCTGTTCTTGCCAAAATTTGACCGCCTCATCCAGCCAGCCTTGTGCCGCCATGCCGGTGCCTAAACCAAATCAACTCCGTGATATAAATTTACAAATTCCCCTTAAATTTGACCTTTAAAGGCTTTTTAAAACCTCTTTCGCGTTTTGCACCTTTGCCTCGCCAACACATTCACTCAAAATTTTAAAAATTCTCTCGAA
>NZ_CALIJF010000310.1 GCF_938018035.1 uncultured Campylobacter sp.
CTACAAGCAGATGATCTTAAGCGCCTTTCCGGCCGCGGCTCCCGTGGCGTGCGCTAAAATTTACGTTTACGACGAGTTTGACGATGCGGATCTGGTATGCGAAATTTTATCCAAGCGGCACGAAAGAGCCTTTAAAATTTACGCGCCGAAAATCGGTGAAAAGCGTAAAATTTGCGAGATTGCATATCAAAACTGCGAGATCAATATCAAAAAACATCTAAAAACGCACGATTACGCGTTTTTGCAGGAGCTGAAGGATTATTTTAATCTTACGAATTTGCCCGTAAATATCGAAGTTTTCGACAATTCGCATATGTTCGGCGCCGCAGCCGTGGGAGCTATGATAAGCTTTCAAGACGGCGAGTTTAACAAGCAAAACTACCGCCACAAGCACCTTAGCTCAAATAACGACTACGATCAGATGCGCGAGTATTTAACTAGCCGCGCGCTTAAATTTGACGAGCTTGCAGCGCCAGATCTGTGGCTCATCGACGGCGGAACGGCTCTGCTAAACTTGGCGGAGGAAATAATCTGCAGCGTCGGAGCAAACGTCGATATAATCGCTATCTCTAAAGAAAAGATCGACGCTAAAGCCCACCGCGCAAAGGGAGCCGCGAAAGATAAAATTTGCACGAAAGGCGGGATTTTTTCGCTGCCTACGGACGATAAAAAACTTCAATTTTTTCAGCGCCTGCGCGATGAGGCGCACCGCTTTGCGATCTCGTTTCACCAAAAGAGCAAACGCAAGCTCGATCTGCAAAGCTCAAAGCTGCTAAGCTTGGGCGTTAGCAAAGGAAGTCTGAAGAAGCTTTTGGACTTTTACGGCGATTTTGAGAGCATTTATGCGGCGAGCTTCGAGGAGATCAGATCGCTTACGAATATCCAAACCGCCGAAAAAATTTTAAACAATCATTAACGAAAACCTAACGCAAAAAGCTATATTTAAAGATTTGTTTAGTAAAATCACCCATTAACTTTGCAGGACGGCTAAATCGTCTCCGCCTAGCGTGACGGAAGCGACTTCGTTTCTCCGGTTGAATAAAATTTAACGTCGCGTAAGCTGCGCTTTGAAGGATTTTGTATGAATTTAAATACTACAAGTGCTTTGAGACTTGTTAGCGGTATCCCGCTACTTTTGATTTTCGCGTTTGCATCATATTTCTTGTTTATCTCTTTGCAGGATTACGCCAGAGTGGGAATTTTGCAGCAGCAAATTGCTAAAAATAGCAACCTCGCGGCGTTAGTAGAGCAGGTAGATAAAGAGCGCGGTATCACTTCGGCGTTTTTGGGTAGCGAGGGAAACCCCGGTATGGGAACCCTTCTATCGGGTCAACGCAAAAAAACCGACGATGCGCTTGCAAAGTATAAAGAAAGCAAAAATATCAGTGAAAATGTCGTAAAAAAGACTATTTTTGATATTTTCGCTTACGGCACCGGTAATGACGAGCTTTTGGCTGCCGAGACCGATATAGACGGTTTATTAGACAAACTTCCGCAGGTAAGAAGGGATGTCGATGCTCAAAGCAAAAGCTTCGGTGAGCTTTTCAGCTCATATTTTCAAAAATTCGACGATGATGTAAAAACAATCCAACGAGTGCTAAGAGAGGGTCTTGTAAGCTCAAATATCACCGTTTGGACGGTTTCGTTGCTTAATACTTATGAGGCGATGGATGCCACTGCATCGGAGCGCGACTATATTATCGAATACATCATCGGTAGCAAGGCGATGAATCAGGCGCAGCTAAGGACTTGGGCTAGCTTCAACTTATCTAGTTCGCTTCCTAATTACTACTTCTTGCCGGAATCGGATGCTAGAGCCGCGATTTTAAAAATTCTAGACGGAGAGGAATTTCAAAACGCATTAAGAGAGACTGCTAAAATTTCGGCCACATTGCAGCAAGAAGCGGACGAGGGACACTATAGCGTACCTTTTCAAGAGTGGTTTGCCTCTACTACACTTAAATATAAAAAGCTAAGCGAAATTTCTGAAAAGATCAATGCTGAGCTTGCGGCACATGCCGATACTTACCTAGCACAAAGACTAAGAAACCTATTTATCGCTCTTGGTATATGGGTTTTAGCGGCTATTTTGGTCGTTTTTGCCTTGGGTATTACAAGGCGTTTAAGACAGAACGTTACCGACCTCGGCAACGTGCTTAGCCGAATCGGCGATTTGACGAATCAGCACGAGCATATCGACGTTAGGACTAGTGAGGGTGTTAACAAGGCGTATTCGCTTATCGAGGATGCGCTCGATCTGATCGCGTATCAAAAGGGCGCCGCAGAGGATGCCAACAAGGCAAAATCGATCTTTTTGGCAAATATGTCGCACGAGATCAGGACGCCGCTTAACGGCATCATCGGCTTTACGGAGCTTCTTAAAAATACCGATTTGGATGAGGAGAAGCGCGATTACGTTGATACCATCGAAAAATCGTCCGAAAATCTTCTAACGATCATTAATAACATTTTGGATGTATCCAAGATCGAGAGCAATAAGGTCGAGCT
>NZ_CALIJF010000311.1 GCF_938018035.1 uncultured Campylobacter sp.
AAGATTATGCCGAGATAGAAAAGTGGAATCAAGCAGAAAAGAATAAAAAGCTTGAAAGATATTATAAATTTGAAAAAGAGTGGCTAAAGAGGGTGAGCCATGATAAAAAATAATTGATGCGCAAGCAAAATCAAAAAGGCCATATGGAAAAAAATGAGCGCTAGGATAGGTTTAATACTTTTTTGGCGCATTTTAGACGGGTATGATTTTAAGGATTTGGCTAAATTTCAAAATTTCAGCTAGATCCGCTTTGCGAATTTGACTTTTTAAAAAAGCGCCGCTAAAGAATCTAAATTAAAACCGAAATTTTATCGCGCCCAGCAAAATGCTCAAGATCAAAATTTCATCCAATCTCCGCCTAAATTTTAAAAAATCTATCTTTAATCTTTGAAATTTATTATTATTTAATCAAGAGAAATTATAATATAGCATTTGCAAATCATTCGCAAAATTCTAATTTTGAATAGGGGAGAGTGATGTTTAAGAAATTTTATCTTTCAAATGCCGCGATCGCGCTAAGTTTGTGCGTCGCATTGCAACTAAACGGAGCCGAAAACAACGCTACGTCCGAAAATATCAGCGCGCCCGGCGCGGGAGCCGTAAATTCCGCAGTTCCTAAAAACGCTTCCGGCGCGAACGCCACGAAGCTGGGCACCATCGTAGTTACCGCGACGGGCTTTGAGGATACGCTTAAAAACGAGGTTCGCAACGTCTCTGTTATCACCGCGGAGGATATGGAAAACCGCGGCTACCGCGATCTGCGCGAAATTTTAGAAAAGGCGCCGGGGGTTAGCTTTAACGGCAGATCGGTTGATCTACGCGGGCAGGGGCAGAAGGCAAATACCTCCGTCAAGGTCCTTCTTAACGGAGTCGCGCTCAATATGATTGACACGACGCCGACGACCATCCCGATCGATTTAGTTCCGATCGAAGATATCGAGCGCGTGGAGATCATCCCTGGCGGCGGTAGCGTGCTTTACGGCAGCGGCACCAGCGGCGGTGTGATAAATATTATCACAAAAAAGGGCGCCAGATACCCGTACGCCAATATCTCCACCAAGATCGCGTCGTATAATTATAAAGATCTAAATTTCGGCGCAGGCGGGAATGTGAGCGAAAATCTATTTCTAAAGACCGCGATAAAGGGCTTTGATCAGCATGGATACCGCAAGGGCGAGAAAAATACCGGCTACTACGGCTCGCTCGGGATGCATTATAAAATTTCAGATGATCAAAGCCTCTCTTTTAATCCGAGCTTTTATCGCGCCAGGACGCATGATGTGCCGAGTTTAGGACTTGCCAGACTCAAAGCGGATCGCCGCCAACAAGGAGGCGAGAGAACCTTTACCAAAAGCATGCGACTAAATTTTGACTTGGATTATGCGGTGAAATTTGGCGATAGATTTGAAGCAAATTTACAGCCTTATTACCAAGATATTAGAATTTTGCAAAAGGGATTTGTGATGAAAGACCGCAAAGAGGGGGCAAATTTAAAAGGCAAGCTCGACTACGACAGCGGCGAGTTCATAGCGGGATACGATTATCTCAAAAACAAAGGCTTTCGCAGGATAAATTTTGACGCCGCGATGAATCCTATGATGAGCCGTTCACAGCTTACGATCTTTGATATGCAAAAGCTTACCCACTCGGTCTATGCTTTAGAAAAGCATAATTTCACCGATCTGTTTTCGCTTAGTGCGGGCGGGCGGTTTGAGCGCGCCGAATACAAAGTAAATCGCAGAGTTTCGACTACTATAAAAAGGATGGGAAACATAATCTCGCAGACGCAAAATAGCACCCGAGTAAGCGATCATAAGAACAACTACGCTTTTGAGATTACGCCGAATTTTAATTATTCCAAGGATGGCAATCTATATTTTAAATTTGAGCGCGGCTATATCTCCCCGGGTCCTAATCAGCTCATCGACAAGCTCGGTCGTAACGGTCCTTATGTGCTTAATAACCTCAAATCCGAAACTTTTAAAACCTACGAGATCGGTCTTAAAGACCTGATCTACGGGCAATACGTAAGCGCTACGATCTTTTGGACCGATACGAAAAACGAGATCGTAAACGAAACCCTGGGCAGCTCGATCACCGACGGTTGGCATTTTATCAATATCGACGAGACGCGCCGCAAGGGCGTGGAGCTGTATGCGGAGCAAAGTCTGCTTTCAAATTTAAAGCTCAGCGAGACCTTTTCATACGTGGACGCCAAGATCCAATCCGGCGCGAATAAAGGCAAGCAGGTCCCGCTAGTGGAGCGCTCGAAGTTCGTTTTGGGGCTCGATTATGAGCCGATTAGAAATTTAACGCTGATGAGCGATTTTAAATATTTCTCATCATCGCACGACGCCAACCACGATAGGATCGACTCGCGCACGATCGTGGATCTGGGCGCTGCGTACCGCTTCGCAAGCGGATTTTTGATAAGCGCGGGAGTCAAAAACGTCTTTGACGAGGAGTATAATTACAACCAAAATTTACGCTCGGACGTCTATACTCCGGCTCCCGGACGCAACTACTACGTGGAGTTTAAATACACCTATTAGCGTGCGTTTAAATTTAAGTGGGATTTTGAGCTGCGGACTTTAAAATTTACGGGCGAAATTTAAAATTTTGCTGCGACGTGCTTTGCCGTCGCGAGATTAAATTTAATAAAAGGAGCGAAGATGAAACCGGACTATAAAAACTGGGTGCCTAAGGGCATGATTGCGTCATTTGCTGCGGGTGCGGGCGTGGCGTTAGTTTTGTTTTTGATTTTCGGCGTTTGCGGCGCCTTCGTAGGCGGCGTGCTGAGGTGGTTTCTTGCGGGGCTTTTCGGCGCAGCGGCGCTGGTTTTGATCGGCTTTACGATATACTGCATCGTGTGGTACCGCGCGTTTGATTACGGCGGCAAGCGTCAGCTCTCTCGCGCGATCGTAGAGGGCACGGCGAAATACGTGGATCTGCCCGAGGGCGGGCGGGGGCTAGACGTAGGCTGCGGCAGCGGCGCGCTAACGATCGCCGTTGCTAAGCGCAACCCGCACGCATCGGTACTAGGCGTCGATCGCTGGGGCTTTGAGTACGCGTCTTTTAACAAGCAGCTGTGCGAATCCAACGCGCGCGCCGAAGGGGTTAGCAACGTTAGCTTCGAGCAGGCCGACGCTACGCGGTTGCCGTTTGAGGACGAAAGCTTCGATGCGGTGACGAGCAACTACGTTTATCACAATATCAGAAGCAAGGACCGCCAGGCGTTACTTTTAGAGACGCTTCGCGTGCTTAAAAAGGGCGGCAGCTTCGCTATCCACGATCTTTTTTCGCGCGGAAACTACGGCGACATGGATGCTTTCATCGCACGTCTTAAGGAACAGGGCTACGAGCGAGTCAAGCTCATAGACACGACGCAGGGGCTTTTTATGAGCCCGCGCGAAGCCAAATGGCTAATGCTCGGTAGCTCAAAATTGCTGGTGGGTAAGAAATAGATTTTTTGTAAATTTAGATTTAGGCAAATTTGAAGACGGATTAAATTTTAATCCCACCCGCTTTTAGCCGAATCCAAATCTTTAGGCTAGACTAATATATAATTGGCTATTTATCTCAAAAAAGAAACCGCGAAAGGAATTATTTCGGCCGAGGGCGTTATCCTTGCTGTGGGCGCGCTAACGGTCGCCATCGGATATTTTGTGCTTTTAGCAGCATTTATCCTATAGTGGTATAGGCTGCGAGAGATCAAGACCGCTTAAATTTATCGTATTTGTTCTGTGAGCTAAGTGCATGCTGGTAGAACCTGCTGCCGAATTTTAATTTTGTGATTTTATGCAAAAAATCCGCGCCTCAAATTTAGCAAGGATTGCCCTCGGCATAGGCATAGCCGCCCTGTGCGATTTTACCGCTCATATCTACTATTTTTGACATAGATTACTCCTTATTTTGTTTAAATTTGTTTTTAAAATCTGCATAATTCATATATGCTTTATATGGTTCCCATAATATGCCCATATATAAGCCCTTGTAATTTCCGCAATTATCTATACCTATTCTATACATAGAATAATTTTCTAATATAATCTTATTTCCTTTATCTCCAATAATTTCAACGCTTTCTTTAGTAACGTCAAGTTTATTTTTATCCATCCAATCATTTAAGGTGCAAAAATCATCACTTTTATCAATACGTTTAAGGGCTAATAGCATTCTTAGCGCTAGCCTATTATCGTTTTTGTATATGATCTTCTTGCTTTTTCCGGTAAGTAAATCAAGCAATTTAATCTTAATAGTAGGATCCTCGGCTATAAACAAAGAATCATATCGATAATACTCGCTATAATGGTTGTCCTCATTATTAAAGTAGATAGAATAATTAAGTTCCCCTTTATCATTAAAAAGCTTGCTATCCTCCCATGGATACA
>NZ_CALIJF010000312.1 GCF_938018035.1 uncultured Campylobacter sp.
AGCCCGTGCCATGGGTGTTACGCGTAGCAATTTTAGGCGCGGAAAACTCATAAAATTTGCCGTTTTCGTACAAAATATCGACCGCTAAATTTCTCAAATCCCCGCCCTCGCCGCTCGGTTTAAAGCCGTCATCTAAAGGCGCTGCAGATAAATTTTGCCCAAAAGAAGACTCCGCGCTCGTCGTTAAAATTTTGCATTCGCTAGTAAAATTTTCCTCCGCAAAATTTGCGCTCTTAGTCAAACCCGCAGAATTTTTGAGCGCCCCGTTTTCGCCCGTCTCGTGCCCAAAAGCTTTAAAATTTCGCGCTCCGTTCGTTTCCGTCGTATCCGCGTACCCTGCGCCGCAAGCCACGCTTGCGCCCGCAAGATCGCCGCCTTTAATCAAAATCGCGCCGCTAAAAAACTGCGAAATTTTAACCACTGCCGCGCGCATACCTGCTAAGCTTAAAATTTTCATCTCCGCCAAAACCTCAGCCTCGCGCACGTTGGGCGTGATAATCTCCGCGGCGGGAGCGAGCTTGTATTTTAGCGCATGCAGCGCGCTTTGTTTCATCAAAACTCCGCCGCTGGTGGCGACCATCACGGGATCTAAGACGACGTTTTTCGCGCCGTGTTTGCTCAGGCTCTTTGCGATAGCCTCGGCAACCCCCTCATTGGAGATCATTCCGATTTTAACGGCGTCCGGAAAGATATCGCTAAAAATCGCATCGAGCTGCGCCTCTACAAAACGCGGCGGAACGTCCAGCACGTCGAACACTCCGCGCGAATTTTGCGCCGTAAGCGCCGTAATGGCGCTAGTAGCAAACATCTTATGCGCGCTGATCGTCTTGATATCGGCCTGTATGCCCGCACCGCCGCCGCTATCAGAACCCGCGATAGTAAGAATTCTTTTCATAAAAAGCCTTTAAAATTTTAGCGCGATTATATCGAAATTCC
This sequence comes from uncultured Campylobacter sp., assembly GCF_938018035.1. Taxonomy (GTDB): domain Bacteria; phylum Campylobacterota; class Campylobacteria; order Campylobacterales; family Campylobacteraceae; genus Campylobacter_B. The sequence continues at coordinate 937 of NZ_CALIJF010000312.1, forward strand.
GCTATAATTCTGTCCGATATATTATTTTACGGGCTAAATTTAAGTTTTATTTATATAGTTTTTATTATAATTTATAATTTATTCGTAATAACTATTACAAATACAAAATTTTAACCCAAATAGAGGAAACTACATGAAAAAAGTCGCTAGTTTGATTTTCGCAGCATTTTTGGTTTCGGGCTGCTCCTATTTTGAAAAAAAGGAAGATAAAGGCGCGAAGCAAGGCGGCGAGACGCCTGCGCTGCCAGTAGGCGTATTTATCGCCAAATCCGCCGACGTGCCGATAATTTTAAAATTTAACGGACAGACCGTAAGCGAGCTTGAGATAATGCTAAAGCCGCAGGTTTCGGGCACTATCGAAAAGCAGCTTTTCGAGCCTGGTCGTAGCGTCAAAAAGGGCGACGTGCTCTACGAGATCGACCGCTCGCGCTACCAAGCGGCGTTTGACAGCGCAAACGCTAATCTGCAAAACGCCTCGGCGGACTACAAAAGAGCCAAAGCGCTAAAAGCTAGCAACACGATCTCTCAAAAGGACTTCGATACCGCAAAAGCGGCATTTATGGTAGCCGAAGCAAATTTTAAAAGCGCCAAGATCGATCTTGATCACTCGCTCGTGACCGCGCCTTTTGACGGCATGGCGGGCGATACGCAAAAGGACGTAGGCGCATACGTAAACGTGGGCGAGGATCTGGTTAGGCTTTCTAAATTTGATCCGATCGACGTGGAATTCGGCATCGCAGACGTCGATAGACTGGAGCTTGATGCAAATTTAAGAAACGGGCAGTGGAAGCAGCTGGGACGTCAGGTAAGCATAAATCTCGGCGGCAAAGACTACAATGGCACGCTAAGCTTTATCGATAGCGTCATCAATACAAACACCGCGTCAGTCAGCGCCAAAGCTCAAATTCCAAATCCAAACTTAGAAATTCGCCCTGGAATTTTTACCAAAGTAAGCGTCGAGGGCTTTTATCAGAAAAACGGCTTTAAAATTCCGCAAGTTGCGCTCAAGCAAGACCTTAGCAACACCATAGTTTACGTCGTGCAAGACGGAAAAGTCGCTAAAAAAGTGGTCAAAATCACGGCTCAAGATACCCGCACGGCGACGATCTCAAGCGGGCTACAAGACGGCGATCAGATCATTTTGGATAATTTTAAAAAGATCAACGTGGGCTCCAAGGTCACTCCCGTACCCGCAAGCACCGATCCTTACGTAGCGGGACAGCCTGAAGCGTCTCAGAGCAATGCGGAAAGCGGGAAATAATGTTTTCTAAATTTTTCATCAACCGCCCCGTTTTTGCCTGCGTCGTTTCGATCATCATCGTAATCGCGGGCGTTTTGGCTCTTAAAAATTCCTCCGTCGAGGAGTATCCGCAACTCACGCCGCCGCAAATCGTCGTTAGCGCTACATATAGCGGCGCGGATGCGCAAACGATTGCCGACGTCGTCGCAGCCCCTCTTGAAAACGCGATCAATGGCGTTGAAAATATGATCTATATGGAAAGCTCGGCAAGCTCCTCCGGTGACGTTCGTATCAACGTATATTTTCAAATCGGCACAAATCCAGCAGATGCGAAAGTCAATGTAAACAACCGCGTAACGCCTGCGCTTACGCTACTTCCCGACGAAGTGCGCCGCTATGGCGTAACCGTCACTGAGCGCAGCAGCACGATGCTGGAAGTGCTCGCGTTTTACGATCCTAGCGAGCAGATGGATGTCGTAGAGATGCAAAACTACGTAGCTATCAACATCGTAGATGAGCTAAAGCGCGTGCCGGGCGTCGGCGAAGCTCAAGCGCTGGGTACGAAAGACTATGCTATGAGGATCTGGGTTAAGCCTGAGCTACTAAAGAAATTTAACGTTACTACCGCCGAGATAATCGCCGCAATAAGCGAGCAAAACAGCCAATACGCCGCGGGTAAGATGGGCGAGCAGCCGATGAACTTAGGCAATCCCTACGTCTATGCGATCAAGCCTGAGGGTCGTTTAAAAACCGTCGAAGAGTTTGAAAATATCATCATACGCGCGCAAAAAGATGGGAATTTCTTGCGCGTAAAAGATGTCGCCGATGTCAAACTTGGCGGCGCAAGCTACAATATCTCGGCGAAATTTAACGGTAAAGAGATGGTGCCTGTGCTTATCTTTATGCAAAGTGGCGCCAACGCCCTAGCCGTAGTTGAAGCGGTAAATAAGCGCATAGACGAGCTTAAACCAAATTTCCCAGGCGAGCTGACCTACGACGTCGCCTACGATACGACGAGCTTCGTAAAAGTATCAATCGAAGAGGTTATTCATACCTTCATTGAAGCGTTAATTCTCGTCATCATCGTTATGTATATGTTCTTAGGCAATCTTAGAGCGACGATCATTCCGACGCTTGCTGCGCCCGTATCGATCTGCGGCGCGTTTATCGGAATTTATGCCTTCGGATTTTCAATAAATTTAATCACTCTTTTCGCGCTTATTTTAGCTATCGGCATCGTCGTGGACGACGCCATTATCGTGATCGAAAACGTAGAGAGAATTTTGCACGAGGAGCCGGATCTTAGCGTCAAAGAGGCTACCACAAAAGCGATGGGCGAAATCGTAGCGCCCGTCATCTCCATCGTGCTCGTGCTTTCGGCGGTTTTTGTGCCGGTTGCGTTTATGGAGGGCTTTACCGGGGTTATGCAGAGACAATTTGCATTAACGCTCGTAGCCTCGGTATGTTTTTCAGGCTTCGTAGCCCTTACACTAACGCCCGCACTTTGCGCTCTAATCTTGCAAAAAAAGGAATCTGAGCCTTTTTTCTTTATAAGATGGTTTAATAATCTTTTTAGCATCTCAACTAAAATTTACGCCGCAGGCGTCGGCATGGTTCTTCGCCACGTACTAATCAGCCTCGTTTTTGTAGGCATCATCATCTATGCGATGGTGAAGCTTCTTGTGCTCACTCCTAGCGGCCTGGTGCCTAACGAGGACAAAGGCTCGATTATGGCAATGACTACGCTTCCATCGGCATCTACTCTGCCTAGGACGGAAGCCGATCAGGATTTCATCGCAAGTATCGCTAAAAAGTATCCAAACGTAAAAGATATAACCCAAATCACGGGATACGATATGCTAGCCGGAGCGCTTAGAGAAAATGCGGGAGCTTTTTTTATGAAGCTAAAAGACTGGAAAGATCGCCCCGGCGATGAAAATTCCAACTTCGCCATAGCTGCCGCGCTAAACGGGCAGCTCTACGGCGCGGATCGCAACTCGATGACTTACGTCGTCACGCCGCCGCCTATTATGGGTCTTTCGCTTACGGGCGGATTTGAGCTCTACGCGCAAAGCACGACGGGCAAGAGCTACGATGAAATTCGCGCCGATATGGATCGCGTAACCGCCAAAGCTAACCAACATCCCGCTTTAAAACTCGTGCGAACGACGCTGGATACCGATTTCCCGCAGTATAAGCTCTACGTCGATAAAGAGAAGGTAAAGATGCTAGGCGTTAAGATAGCCGACATTTTCACCGTACTAAATTCCACCATCGGGCAGTATTACATCAACGACTTTAACCTCATGGGCCGCACGTTTAAGGTCTATATCCGCGCTACGCAAAACTACAGAGACGATCCTAACGATCTAAAATCGCTCTACGTCCGCAGCGCTAGTGGCGATCTGATACCGTTAAATTCTTTAGTGAAACTTGAGCGCTCGCTGGGTCCTGATTCCGTTAATAGATTTAACGCCTTCCCAGCAGCGCAGATTATGGGCGAGCCAAATACGGGTTATACCTCGGGTCAGGCGATTGCAGCGATCCAAGAGGTTATAAAAGAGGAGCTTCCTAGCGGATATTCTATCGGCTGGGCGGGCTCCGCGTATCAAGAGGTCAGCGAGACCGGCAAAGGCTCGCAGGCGTTTGTATTTGGAATGATCTTCGTGTTTTTGATCCTGGCGGCTCAATACGAAAGGTGGCTCATGCCGCTTGCCGTACTTACCGCCGTGCCGTTTTCGGTATTCGGCGCGCTCGTGTTTACATATTTCCGCGGGCTGAATAACGACATATATTTTCAGATAGGACTTTTGCTTCTAATCGGTCTGGCGGCGAAAAACGCGATTTTGATCGTAGAATTTGCGATGAACGAGCACCTAAACAACCACCGCCCGATCGCGGAAGCTGCCGTAGAGGCCGCCAGGATGAGGTTCCGTCCTATCGTTATGACGAGCCTTGCGTTCGGCCTCGGCGTACTTCCGATGGTTATTGCCACCGGCGCGGGCGCTGCTAGCCGCCACGCGCTAGGAACCGGCGTAGTAGGCGGAATGCTCGCGGCATCTACGATCGCGATCTTTTTCGTGCCGCTGTTTTTCTACCTGCTCGAAAGCTTCAACGCTTGGCTTGATAGACGCGGCAAAAAAGTCCAAACTAACGAGGTGAACGATGAAAATAAATAATGCTCTTTTAAGCGCCTTGACGCTTGGAATTTTACTTTGCGGTTGCAACTTCAAGCCAGTTACGCCGCAAAAGCAAACCGGCTTTAAGGCGGATTACGCAAGCACGAACGTTAGCACGCAGTGGTGGAAAAGCTTCAACGATCCGCAGCTAAACGCCCTGATCCAAAGCGCGCTGGAGCAAAATTCCGACTTGCAAACCGCACTGAATAACGTCGAGTATGCGCGCGTAAATTTAGGACTAAGCAAGCTTGAATACCTGCCGAACGTAAATTTAAGCGGCAGTGCGGTGCGCCAAAATAATTTCGGCAACCAGCCCGATCGCAACTCCCACGGCGCGTATCAGATCGGCGCCGTGCTAAGCTACGAGATCGATCTTTGGGGGCGCGTGCGCAACAGCGTAGATTCGGCGCGATCTCGATTTAATGCGACGAAATACGACTACGAAACCGCCAAAAACACGATCACCAGCACGGTTGCGACGACCTATTTTACGCTACTAGCGTTAAAGCAGCAGGAGAAAATTTTAAAAGACAGCCTAAAAAGCTATCAAGATACGCAAAACTACCGCAAAAAGCAGCTCGATGCGGGCGCGGTTAGCGAGATCGTATTTTATCAAGCCAAAGCTGCGGTGCAAAGCGCCGAGGCAAGCCTCATAAGCGTGCAAAATCAGCTCTCCGCAGCTCAAACTTCGCTAAATATCCTAACGGGCAAGAGTTATGATGAAATTTTACGCGGCGCGCCACAAACCGCCGCAAAAATGCCTAGCGCGCCGCAGATTCCAAGCGGAATCCCAAGCGACGTGATCTTGCACCGCCCCGACGTCGCAAGCTCGCTCGAAAATCTGCGCGCAAGCAACTTCTTAGTGGGCGTCGCCAAGGCGGGCTACTTCCCTACTTTCTCGCTTACGGGCTCGGCGGGATACGCAAGCGGCGAGTTTGACAGGCTGTTTACCGCGAGCGCGAGTACATGGAATATCGGCGGTTCGCTCGTAGGGCCGCTGCTTGACTTCGGTCGCCAAAAAAGGCGCGTAGAGCTTGCAAATTTAGAGCAAAACGCGAGCTTCATCGCATACGACAAAGCTCTTAAAACAGCTTTCGGCGACGTTCGTGACGCGCTTGTAGGCGTGCAAAACGCCAAATTAAGGCAGGCAAGTCTCGCCGATCTCGTCGCTTCGCAAAGCAAAATTTATTCAAACGCCTCAAGCAGGTATCAGGCGGGCTACAGCGACCATCTGGAGTTTTTGGATTCACAGCGAAACCTGCTTAGCGCGCAGCTAAATAAAGTGCAGGCAGATCTTGACGTGCTAAGCGCGACGGTAAACGCCTACAAGGCGCTCGGCGGCGGCTTTAGCATAGAAGATAGCGAAATCAAGGCGCTTATCGGCGCGGAGCAGGACGTGCAGCCCGATATGTCCGCCTTCCCGAAAGATAGAATTTTTAATTAGCTTTAAATTTACGGGCGGCGCGAAATTTTAAAATACTCATAAATTTAAAGCGCTGCCGAAATTTTACGGCGCAAGCGGACTATACGAAAGTAAAATCTGCTTGCGCTTTTTAAATTTAGCGCTGCAGCGGGCGATGGAGCCAAATTTTAAAAATGGTCTAAATTTCAGATAGCCGCAGCAAGGTAAAATCACCGCTCGACTAGGAAGCCCAAAACAGCCTGGCTTAGCGGTGCGGTAGAATTTCAAACAGCACGGCGGAATTTCAAGCGCCGCAGCAAAATTCCAAGCAGCGCGATAAAATTCCAGGCGCTGCGGCGAAATTCCAAGCGCCGAGTTTTAAATTTTAAGACGAGCGGTTGCACGCCGAAACGGAATTTGGCAAAATTTTAGATTTTCGCTATAATCGCGACTTTTAATTTAGATGGGTGTCCGAGCGGTTGAAGGAGCACGCCTGGAACGCGTGTAAAGTGCAAGCTTTCGAGGGTTCAAATCCCTTCCCATCTGCCACTACTTTAAAATTTCATCCCCGCAAAGCTCTAAAATTTCGCTTTTCAACTCGGCGTAAATTTTATAAATTTAAAGCCAAAATTTCATCGCTGCCGCAAATTTAACGATCAAAGATAAAATTTCCTCCGCCGAGATCAAACCCGAAAGCCACCTAAATTCTATCTCTACGCCCGCCGTTTACCGATATTGCGCTAAAATTCCTTTTAAAATTTCACTTTAAAGGAGAGAAAAATGAGTGAAGAAAAAAGTTGCGCCTGTGCGCATGTCAAATCCCAAAACGTAACCGACGCGCCCGGCAACAACACCGTGTTTATGATCTGGCGCTTTAACGCAGACAAAACCGCCTGCAAAAAGGCTTTCGAGGGCCTTTGCGCTCTGGTGATAAATTTAAACAAAACCGCCGTTACGAGATTCGGCGCGGCTAGCGAAACAAGCTGCGTGCTCGGCGTGGGTTTTGAGGCGTGGAAAATGCTCGGCTTGCCGAAGCCTTTGCCGAAGGAGCTAAAAAATTTCGAAGAGATTAAGGGCGATAAACACGCTGCGCCCGCCACCGGAGGCGATATTCATATCCATATCAGAGCCGCAAATCAAGCCGTTTGCTACGATATGGCAAGCGAGATCAGAGCCGCGCTAAAGGATGTCGCGACATGCGAGGAGGAGATCTGCGGCTTTAAATACTACGACGGGCGCGCTATCATCGGCTTTGTGGACGGCACCGAAAACCCGCAGGGCGCAGATCGCGACTTTTTCGCCAAGGTAGGCGACGAAGATGCGGCGTACAAGGGCGGCAGCTATCTTTTTACGCAAAAATATATCCACGATATGAGCGCGTGGAACGCCGCGGGCGTCGCCGAGCAGGAGCGTGTCATCGGCAGATCCAAGCAAAACGATATCGAAATGAGCGAGGAGATAAAACCTAGCAACTCGCACTCCGCCGCAGCCAACGTCGGCGACGATAAAAAGGTCGTGCGCGGCAATATGCCGTTTATGCAGGGCGGCGAGACGGGGACCTACTTCATCGCCTACGCAAGCACCTTTAGCACGCTGGAGCTGATGCTTGAGAGTATGTTTATCGGCCGCCCGCGAGGCAACTACGACCGCCTACTGGATTTCAGCGCCGCAAAGACGGGCGCGCTCTTTTTCGCTCCGACCTTCGATATGCTGCAGGCTTATAGCGCAGAGTAAATTTAGCTTTAATTAAAGGCGCGCGATGTTTTGCGATCTAAGCCCGTATCAAAGCAGGCGCTGCAAAGAGATCATAGAGGGCAAAGTCGAAAATAGTGAAAACGTCAGGGGTCTGATAGAGTTCATAGACGCTAAATTTAAAACTCGAGCGATCAGCGCGTTTTACGGCGCGGGCAGGGACTCGGCGTGGCTTAAGATCGTGCTTCGCTTCGATAAAGACGCCGCAAAAATCACCGATAAAAAGTGCATCGAGCGCTATCTCGCCCGCACGCTGCTTTACGCGAAGCTAAACGAGCTAAAGAATTTTTATATCTCGGTCGAGTCCTTCGAGTCGCAGATCCGCACCGATCTGATCCAAGGCGCGGTAGAGGAGCTGCTGCGAAACCGAAACGAGCTTTTAGCGCCGCTTAAAATTTGGTATATCGCAGCGGTGTCCGACGCGCCCATAGTTTTTTATTGCACGAGACAAGATGCGGCACGCCGCGAAGGGGGCGGAAAGATAGAGCGACTGATAAGAAATTTTATAGAGAAAGCGCAGGACGCCAAATATCTGAGCCACATGGAATTTAAGCTGTTTTTTGACAGTAAGGAGTCTGTGGATCTTGAGTACGGCGGAAATTTGTTCTATTATTTCAAATGAAATTTAGCTAAGGAGCGAAAATGGATGCGAAGCTTTACAGAAGGTAACGCAGCTCTCGCAAGGGCTTGAGGAGGGCGGCGTGCAGAGCCTAAAAGCAGCACTTGAGGGCGAAGGCGACGAGGTTAGCAAGACGCGAGCTCGCGTGATCTTAGGCGAATACTACGTGATGAAAGGGGATTTCGCGCAGGCTAAGGAATATCTAGGGCCCGTGGCGCAAGACACCGAGCGACTGCGAGATCAATACGACGACCTGCTGGACGATGAAATTTGCAGAGCCGATATGCTTTTGGATATGATCGAGCGCTTCGGGTTTTTGGCGGAATAAAACGGCTCGCGATATGCGGCGGAAGAGATAAAATTTTAAGATCGGAGCGAAATGTCAGACTACTCATTTGAAACTATAGAGCAAATGCTGCTAAAATGTGTAGCCGAGGGCGGCGAGCCCGAGCTTAGCTTTCGCCTACGCGGCGCAGAGTATATGATCATCGCCTACGCCGATCTCGCTGCTCATTTCAAAGATGCGCGGACGAGGCGGGTGCAAATGCAAGCGGCGAGCGGTATTTCGCCACGCTGCGGGAGCTCTACGGCGCGCCGCAGATAGACGGGCGCTCGCTAAAAGAGCTCTGGAGCGAGGCGGATGAGTTTTACTGCTTTGATTTCGAGCTATGAGACCTCGAAATTTTATGCGACGGTGCAGTAAGCGCACGCAGCGCTGATAAAATTTGAACGAAATAAAATTTTGAAAGGACGCAAGCAGGCTCTGCTTGGGATGGCGTCGCTAAAGCGTGCGGCGCGAACGACAAATTTAGCAGCGCAAAAATGCCCGAGCCGCTAGCGAAGAATTTTGAAACGAGAGTAAATTTAATGCAAAATTTAAAAGACGAATCGCAGAAGTCGCGGCAGCCTGAACAAAACGGCGCCGAGCGCCGAAATCCGCCGAAATTTGACAATAAATCCCTCATCGTAAAAGACTACAACATAATAGTATTCTTTATTTATAACCTATTCTTCGCCCCTTTGGCGGTACCGGTGTTTCTGTATATAGGCGATATTTTCCCATACTATACGCCGTTTGTTCCTGTAGCATTCGCCGTCGTATCTTATCTCAACAGCGCCCATACGCGCTTTGTTCATTTGACGAATAGGAGCATTAACTACGTTAACAAGGGCAAAATCACGAAATCTATAAAATTTGATGAGATATCGCTCATAAAGCTCACTGCTACGCCGCTATTCGGACATATCGTGCCCGCTAGAAATTCCCAGGCATTGTGCTTTCGTTCATCGTGATAGGCGTCGCGTTTGCCGGATTTTTACAAAGCCTTAGAGGATTTATAATTTTTATTATGAGTCTGACGGCATTGATTTTGCCGTTTTTCATCTCTAAACTGATTTTTTCAAAGATCACGGAGGGGAAATTTAGCTTCCGCGCGATCGATACTTTGATCATCTATGACGGCAAGGGCGAATTTATCAGTTTTATGATGAGCGGAGCGGACTTTGAAAGGGTTTGCCGCTACATGCCAAAAGAGCGGCGGATCAGCCCGTCAAAATTTCAAAAGCAGTTTGTGATATTTCAATGAAACGGGCGTTTCGATCAATATCATCGCCGAGGTTTGCCCGCGCACGCCGCAAAGCTCGATGGAATTTCGCGGCAGCTCGCATCACTTCGCGCCTTGAAATTTACCGAGCTCGCTTTAAATTTTAAGGCGCAGAGTTTGAATTTCAGTCCGAAACGACGCGTCTGGCAATAAATTTTACTTAGCGAGCGGGGCTGCGGTGATTTGAAATCGGACGCTTTTGGGTCATGACCGCGCCTGCCAAACTATGTAAATTTCATATCCAAAGCGTTCGGCGACTCAAGCCTTGCGTTTAATTTAATCCACAATTACAAGCCGAATTTCAATCTGTCCAATTTAAATATCCGCGCAGACTGCGTGCATCGCGGCTCCATCGTTTGCCACGGCGTAGAGGCGCCCGCCGCTAGCGAGCATGATCTGATCCGAGCCGAATTGAAACTCGCCGAATTCCACCTCTTTTAAGATCGAGCCGTCCTCCGCGCTAATCAAAACCGGCTTGCCGCGGCGATCTGCGAGTAAAATTTTATCCTCAAACCACGCGAAATGCTCGGTTCCGCCGGTGTCAAGCTTAAAAATCACCTCGCCGCTTGCCGCGTCTACGGCGTATAGGTGCCCGCCCTTGCCCGCGGTGCCGAAATACAGCGTCTTGCATCCCTGCCGCTTACCTTGCGCATCAAAATGCACTGCTCCGCCGCGCAGGCAGACAGGCGTATATAGATACGCGCCGAGCTTCAGCCGCCAAAGCGTTTTGCCTTTTGCGGCCGCTTTTTTGCGCGTTTGCTTGCCGTCTTTTAAAATTTTATCTTTCGCCTCGCTCGTTTCGTCGTGTGGATCGCTTTTACTCGCTTTACAAACAGCCGCCGCGCCGAACAAATTTGACCCGCCTTGCGAGGCTCTGCACTCCATCATAAATGGTGAACTCATCCGCACGCAAAAGCCCTCAAACTCGTAGGTTCGCGCATCGTTATAAATCTGCTTCACGGGCGCAGGAGCGTCGCCAAGCTCGCTCATTTCGCCGTCTTGTATTTTGATGAGCTTTGCGGGCGAATCGACGAAGCCCTCGTAGTATCTCGTATTTAGCACGAAGTGGCCGTCCTGCGGGTAGCAAAGCGCGGAGGCGGCAGAGAAAATTTCGCGCTGTTCGTAGGTGAGCACTGATCTTTTATGTTCGCTAAAATCGCGCGAAAACGTATCTAGCAGCACGTAGCCGGGCGTTAGCTTTGCGGCGATGTTTTGTTCGCTAGGAGCCGCGAAAGCAAAATGGACGAAGGCAATCCGCTCGCCCATCTCGTAAATGCCCGTCACGCCGTGTCCGCGAAACTCCACGCCCTGCATCGCAAGAGGATATGATTTTAGCATTTCGGCTCCTTAAAATTTGAAGCGATTATAGCTTAAATTTGGGCGCGAATTTTAAAATTTTGTATGCACGTTGAAATTTGCGGCGCGCACGTTAAATCATACGATGCACACGCTAAAATTTTGCGGCGCGTGGCATGGAATTTCAAATTTCGCGGAGCTTCCAAAATTTTACGCCTGGCACAATGAACGCTACGTCTTAAAAACTCATAACTAAATTTCGTTGCTAGGTTTTTCATTCACTTTTATACCAGACGAATGCCCAAAGTTTAATGCCATTACATTATTTCATCATTGTACACTACTTTGATTCAGACTGATCAATTAGGCCACTATCGAAATTCTAGCTTTTTCGCTACGTATCTTTCTAGCATTCATTTACGAATATGCTATTATAGCTGCCTATTTACACTGCTAATAGTGAAGTAGAGTTTAAACGTAAAGAGCATTAAATGAAAATTAGTATAGATAAAATGTGAAAATTTGAAGTTAAAATGGAATTTCGGATTAGATTAAAATGGCCGGGAGATAGGGATTCGAACCCCAGGAGGCTTTCACCTCAACGGTTTTCAAGACCGCCGCTTTCGACCGCTCAGCCATCTCCCGATTAAGGGCGGGTAGACCCCGCCGAAAGTTCGCGCAGATCAAGATCTACACGTGGAATTTATTCGGTTTTTTCTCCGACCCACTCGGCGCCGTTGTGAACCTTTTCTTTGGTCCATTGAGCCGCATTGTGTGAGTCCTCTTTTACGCCGTGCCAAGTATTAGAGCACCCGTTAAAAACCGTCAATGCCAAAAGAGCCGCTAGTATGTATCTCATAATAACTCCTTTTTAGGATCTGGAGGCGACACCCGGATTCGAACCGGGGATCAAAGCTTTGCAGGCTCATGCCTTACCACTTGGCTATGTCGCCGCGCCGGCTTATTAGGTGGTGCCCGGAGCCGGACTTGAACCGGCACGGAAAAAATTCCGAGGGATTTTAAGTCCCTTGCGTCTACCGATTCCGCCATCCGGGCACGTTTAATACAAAACAGAATGTAAAATGGAGCGGGAAACGAGAGTCGAACTCGCGACATCAACCATGGCAAGGTTGCGCTCTACCACTGAGCTATTCCCGCGCAAAGAAATGAAATATTACCCAATGCAAGCTTAAAATTTCATTTTATAGCGGCTTTTGCGGAGAAAATTTTGGCGTAGCGCTGGAATTTAAAAATTTTGTAAGTAAAATAATGTAAAATTACAAAATCTTTATTGGGGTTATAGCTCAGCTGGGAGAGCGCTTGAATGGCATTCAAGAGGTCGGCGGTTCGATCCCGCTTAACTCCACCATTTAAGCTACTTTTAATTTTAAATCACTTCTTTTAGATCTCTTTTACTTCCTTTAAATACCGATATTTAGGGCCTTTATTAATTTTGATTATTTTTGTTTCTTTTTATGTTATAATTATTTTAGAATAATTCAGTTAGTTATTAGGTTAGTTAAAACCTATTTACAGAAAGAGTGATAAATATCGCCCAAAAGCCCTTTGGCGCATATATCGCACAAAAACGAAAAATGGTATAAGTGAGAGCTATATCGCAAAAATCATTAAGATGAACGAAAAATATATACCTCCATCTTTTGACGAGCGCAATATAAAGACGATGAAATATAGCGATATTTTAGAATTTTGAACCAAAATAATCCGAGTTCTAGTCGTCTCGAAACGCTTCATCGCCTAATAAATGATATAGAAAAGTCTTTGTAATAAATTAAATTTTAATGAAAGGAGAGATTATGTCAGTTGAAGAAGATATTGTGTTTATAGATGAAGACTACGTAAATATCGTGCCGCAGGATCTTTTAGAGCGCGGCATACGCTTAAGAGAAGAGTACGGAATTTATGATATTGCTTGGAGATTTGACGATGTAATGGAGGTGCTAAAAATCACAAGAGGCAAAGGTATGATTATTCTAGGAGGAGATGTATATCGCTTAAGCGGCAATAAGCCCATCATCACATATGACAACTGGTATACCGAAGAGGAAGATGACAACGCATTTGAATTGGCGATCGAATATATCATTAATTATCGCGCTAGAAACGGAGAT
>NZ_CALIJF010000313.1 GCF_938018035.1 uncultured Campylobacter sp.
CGTCTGCGTTAAATTCGGCGCTGCTTGCGGCATCGCATGCTTGTTTCAAAATTCCGCTAGCCCGCAATACGTCGCACTCATCCGCTTGCGGCGATACCGAAGCGACGCTGCCAGACGCGTTTGACATCTGCGATACGTCGCACTCATCCGCTTGAGCTTGCTTGGCGTCGCCGTGTTTGAGCGCATCCATTTTTAAAATTTCATTTGCTGCCATTTGAGCCGCGCCGTCTGCGTCAAATTTAGTCCGCTCAAAAGTAAATCCCACTGCCTCCAGCCAGTAGCCTATATATTCGAGCAAATCACACGGGCGATCGAAAAAATCCTCCGCAAGCGCTAACTCGCAGGTAAATTTTACGTTTCGCGAATCGCGGGTTTGCAGCAGGCAGCTAAAAATTTTTTGCTTATCATCTTTGCTCGTCTGCGGATCCGCAAGCCTCTCGCGCCAGATTTGCGAGCTTTCGTAACTAAGCCCGCGCCACGGATACTCCGCGTAATACGCGCTCTCGTTCGGCTGCAATTTAAAAAGCTCGCCCAGACACGGGTGCAAAAACGGCGCGAACTCGAGACTTGCCATGACGATGACCTCTTCGGCGTTTTTCCAGCGCGAGCTCTTTTCATCTCTGCCGTATTTTTTCCGCGCATTTTTGCTTGCGCTTTCGTCCGCCCGCGCCGAGCGTGCATTCTCTCCCGTCTGTGCCGCGCTTTCGTCCTGCTGCGTTTCGCGCCCCTCTGCCGCCTCCTCGCGTAAAATTTCAACCGCCGTAGCGATCAGAGCTTTGAAATCCTCCTCGCCCACGTAGCCCAGGGCGTCCTTTAGCAGCGTGCGGCCGTCCATCCGCCCGCGCAGCAGGCTGTCCGCTAGCGTAAAATACGCCGCCGCATCACCTTGTAGCCGCCAAAACCGCTCGTATAAATTAGGCATACTAAAGCCGTCGCGTTCGAAATCTCGCGCCAAGCCTAGCGCTTCGTCCCGCTTACCCATCTTGACACCCTTGCTTTTAAAATTTTATTTTGATAATTTTAGCGTAAATTTAGATTAAATTTTGAAGGCGACTTATTTTATATGTCAAAATTCCAGTAAAAAATATGTGAGATTAAATTCGGTGGCGAATTAAAATTTAGAAGTGTGCCGAGCCCCGTAGAGCCCGGCTAAATTTTAAAATAGCTCTTAAATTTAAAAGCTATCGTCTCTTTTTTCAAAGATCAGATGCAGCACGTAGGTCACGGCGAAGGTCAAGGTGCTAGGCACTATCCAGCCGAGCATCGAGTCGTAAAACGGCATCATCTTCACAAATGACGTCACAAGCGGCACCGAAATCCCCAAAATATCAAGTCCGTTTATGACACCCTCGACTACGCAGACATAGACGCAGGCGCGGTAAATCAGCTTGCTCGAATCGATCCACGGATTAATCAGCGAGAGGATTATCAGCATGATCGAGATCGGATAGATAGCGACGAGGACCGGGATGGAGCCTTTGATGATGGTCGTAAGGCCGAAATTTGCGACTCCAAAGCCGATCACGCACCAAGCGATCGCCCAGGTTTTATATTTGATCTTACCTTTCGTAAGCTCCTCGAAGTATTCGCTAGCCGAGCTTATAAGGCCAAGAGTCGTGGTGATGCAGGCTAGGAAAAACGCGCTGCCTAGGATCACGACGCCAACTCTTCCGAAATAATGATCGCTTACTCGCGACAAAAGCTCCGCTCCGTTGATATTCGGCGTATCTTTGAAAAGCTCCGCGGAGGTCGCGCCCAGATAGCCCAGCATAAAATATATCGTCATCAGTATGACGCCCGACATCATTCCCGCTTTTATCGTGGAGGTTACAAGGTGCTTCTCGTCGCTTACGCCGGTTGCTTTAATGGCGTTAATTACGATGATTCCAAATGCCAGCGACGCAAGCGCATCCATCGTCTGATAGCCCTCTACGAAACCCTTTGCTGCGGCATGATCGACATACTCCCCGCTAGGAGCGACGAAGCTTCCGATCGGAAATAAAAATCCCGCGCCGAAAAGCAGCAAAATAAGCGCCAAAAGTATCGGCGTGAGGTATTTTCCGAGCAGATCGACGAGCTTTGAAGGGTTCATACAGATGTAATAGTTCAGCGCAAAATATGCAGCAGAATAAACAAATAGCCAAATTTGAAGACGCTCTTCCGCAATAAAAGGCTTAATCGCGATGTCAAAAGGCATATTCGCCGCGCGCGGTATCGCAAAAAGAGGCCCGATCGTAAGATATAAAAGCGCGGTAAAAACGATCGCAAACACCGGATCTATGCGGCGCACTAGGCTCTGAAGTCCCTTGGCACGAGCAATACCCGCAACGCCGAGCACCGGCAGAAGCACCGCCGTAGCGCAAAAAAACATTATCGCGATATAAAAATTCTGCCCCGATTCCCTGCCAAGACCCGGCGGAAAAATAAAATTTCCCGCACCGAAAAACATCGCAAACAGCGTAAGCGATATCGTCAAAAACTGGCTTCTACTAAGCTTGCCCTTCATCTTAAAACCTTCCTTGCTGGATTTGAAACTTATATTGTAGTTACAAATGTTTAAAACATATTTAAATTTAGCCGAAATTTAGCTAAAAATTAGCTTTTTTACGATTTTTTGGCGGACACGCAGCGCGCGGGGCGGTTAAAATTTTAAAAATTTTAAGTATAATTTCGCGAAATTCAAGGATAAATTTAGACAAAATGAGCGAGGAATAAAGATGGCGAAGATTAAAACCACGATTTTTGAATGCCAACACTGCGGCAATCAGCAAAGCAGATGGCTCGGCAGATGCCCCGACTGCGGCGCATTTGATAGCTTCGTCGAGCTCAAGCCCGCTCAGATCAAAGCGCTAAAAGAGATCGAGGGCGAGCTTGCCCACGCCTCGTCCGCAAGCGCCAAAGCGATCAGCGAGATAGAAATCGAGCAAATTTCGCGCATCGACACCAAGGATAGCGAGCTAAATTTAGTCCTCGGAGGCGGCGTCGTAGAGGGCTCGCTCGTGCTAATCGGCGGCAGCCCCGGCATCGGAAAATCCACGCTGCTGCTTAAGATCGCGGCAAATTTAGCAAGCGGCGGCCGCGCCGTGCTTTACGTAAGCGGCGAAGAGAGCGCCAGCCAGATCAAAATGCGTGCGCAGCGGCTTGGCGCAATAAGCGAGCAGCTGTTTCTACTCACCGAGATAAATATGGGTGCCGTGCTTGAAGAGGTCGAGCGCAGGGATTATAAGTTTATCGTCATCGATAGTATCCAGACGCTTTTTAGCGACAAGGCCCCCTCTGCGCCGGGCTCGATCACGCAGGTGCGCGAGATCACGTTCGAGCTGATGCGACTTGCCAAAGCGCGCGGGATTTCGATCTTCATCATCGGCCACATCACCAAAGAAGGCTCGATCGCGGGCCCGCGCATACTAGAGCATATGGTGGACGTGGTGCTGTATTTCGAGGGCGATGCGAGCAAACAGCTTAGAATTTTGCGCGGTTTTAAAAACCGCTTCGGGGCTACGAGCGAGGTGGGGATTTTCGAGATGGGACCGCACGGGCTCGTCAGCGCTAAGGACGTCGCGAGTAAATTTTTCACGCGCGGCAAGGCGGTAAGCGGCTCGGCGATCACGATCACGATGGAGGGTACGCGCGCGCTCGTCGTGGAGATCCAAGCGCTCGTGTGCGAGAGCGGCTACCCCAAGCGCAGCGCTACGGGCTTTGATAAAAACCGCCTCGATATGCTTCTGGCGCTGCTTGATCGCAAGCTTGAGATCGGGCTTGGCGGATACGACGTCTTCGTAAACGTAAGCGGCGGCGTAAAAATCACCGAAACGGCGTGCGATCTAGCCGTCGTCGCGGCAATCGTAAGTAGCTTCAAAAACCGCCCGATCAGCAAAGAGAGCGTCTTCATCGGCGAGGTGAGCCTAAACGGCGAGATCAGAGAGATATTCAACCTCGATGCGCGCCTGAAAGAAGCCGCGATGCAGAAATTTAAAAACGCGATCGTCCCGATGAAGCCGCAAAACGCGCAGGGGCTTAAAATTTTTCATGCTACCGAGATCACGCAAATTTTAGATTGGATGTGAGGCGGCGCGCTTCTTGGCTTCGGTTTAGCAGAGGGCTAGAATGGGCGAAAATAAGTTTTCAGCGGCAAAGGGCGCGTTGTTTTTGCATGGGCGCGGCGAAGGGCGCAAGTGTGCCGCTTTTTGCATGGCTCACAAGCAAGCGCAAATTAGCTTGATCGCTAAGGCGCGATTTTTGGAATTTCACGTATCGTAGCGGCTCAAAAATTCGTTTGAGCTTTAAAACGGCTCGGCGACGGTGCGGTTAAAATTTAATCATTCGCGCCGCATCCCAGGCCAATACAAGACGAGTGCTTTGCGGCGCAAATTTTAAAATTTTGCCGCAATGCGGCGCAAAGCCAACCCCGATAGGTCCTTGCGTCGCACAAAATTCTATCGCGGCGCGCAGGGCGTATCGCATAGAGCTAAGAGCCGGTAAAATTTTAGCGGCGCCAAGCTCTCATGCGCGGGTGCGGATACCACAAGCAAAGTATCGCACGCCGAGCCGAATGAGCGCTGCTGCGACACGCTGCAACCTAGGGGGCTTGCTAACGAGACGCTACGCAAGCCAAAGCGCGCAGGTCCGCCTCACGTAGCCAAAAGACAAAGCCTACAAGGCGGCAAGATAGCAACGCAGCGAGAGCGCGATGAAATTTTAACGCAGGCCGCATAAGCCGTCGGCAAAGCCTAATTCTACGGACAGGCTCCGCGGATAAAATTTCGCAAATCTAGCGCGGATAAAATTTCATAAATTTAAACGGAAAGGTGTGTATGAGCCCAAACGTAATCGTCAAATTCGTCATTTTGTTTTTCATCAAAGCCCGCAGCCTAAACGTCAAATTTAGCAGGCTAGACGCCATCGTATCGCGCGCTTACGCCAAATACGGGGTGCTGTTTAAGCTAAGCGTACCGCTACTTGCCGCAGCATCGGTATTTGCGCTGTTTAACCTATACGATTTTGCCAAAGCAAACTACGTGCTCACGATCTTTTTGCTCGCTTTGGGCTCGCCACTGCTTGCGTATAGCTTTTTTAAGGCGATAAAATCGGCGATGACCTTCGCGCTATTTGTGATCCCCTTTGCGGCGGTGTTTGCGATCATCGCGGTGACGGGCGCGGAAAAGCTTGATAACTCGCTAAATTTTAACATCGTCTTTCCGCTGTTTTTCACCATCGTGTGGTTTGCGATGTCGGTGATCGCCGATGAGGACGTGGCGCAGATCATGAATAAGATCGTATCGAAGCTCTCGACGCTTTTCGTGACGATTTTCATCCTTTACAACTACGAGGCACTGCACGGAATTTTAACCGCAAGTTCGGGAGGGTATCGAGCGAGCGAGGATGAGCTAAACGCGCTTGATCTGGTATTTATGACGATTAGATTTTTTACGCTGCCTTCGATTTTTACGTTGATGATTTTTGAGATTAAGGATTATCTTTTTACGAGATACGACGCGTTCGTGCAGGCTCAGCAAGAGCGCCTGGAGGATTTAAAAAATTCCAAGGGCTCGAAGTAAAAATTTAAAGCCTAGCCAAACATAATTTCAAGGCTTTGCCGCGCGGAATTCTAAAGTTTAGCTGCGCGAAAACCACCGCGCGATCAAAGCTCAACCGCACAAAAACCGCCGTCACGCAATCTTGGCAAATCGCGAGACTCACTGCATAGAAGCTGCCGCTAAGCGATTATCAAAAAGCTCAAAGAAAGGCCCGCCTGCTCAAAAGGAAATTTAGAAGTGCTGCAGGCTGGAAATGACCTCATGGCATATCAAATTGATGAAACAAGAAGGCTTAGAGTTACCTTAATGACACAGGCTAATGCCATAACCAATTATCTTTCGGCCCAAAATAACAAAGAAATTTTGCAAGACGCCAAAAGCAAAAAAATGAAAGAAGGGAAAAACGATTGGGAAGGGAAGTCGGATTTAAATGCAATCAAATTTTAATTTATTATAATTGCTTGTTTTCAATTTTATGCAAAGGAGAATTGCAATGAAAAAGGTAATTGTCAGTATATTGGCCGTAGGTGCTTTTATTTTTCTAACAGGTTGTGAGGAGAAGCCAAAAACAAGGGATTATTACAAACAACATGTAGAAGAAGCTAAAGTAAAAGTCCAAGAATGCGCAAAAAAAGAAAGAATGAGTAAAAATGAGCAAGAAGACTGTTCTAATGCCAAATTTGTTACAGAAGCCGGCACAAATACGTGGGAAGGAAAATCCGACCCTAACGCGCTCAAATACGAATAGCTTTTATTAAGATCGTCGCGCAGTGAAATTTAAAAGCTGCGCGAGCCGATACCTACGATGCGACGGCGGCGATCCGTCGCGATCACAAAAAGCGGCACTACCTGCTTTTGCGCACGACGCCTGCTAAAAGCTCCTGCGTGGAGGACATTTTTAAATTTCATCTGCAAAAGCCCGCTTTCCGCACAGGGTACGGCGCTTGCTTCGCAATTAAGCGAGCGTTTAAATTCCGAAGCCTGACGCAGAGAAATCGCACAGCAAGAATTAGGACGGAATTTTGTTTTTGAAATTTTACCTTTAAAATTCTAAGGCGGCGCACTACCTGGATTTTAAAGGCGTGCCGTCATATCGGCGTCTTTTGCTCTACGCCTAAATGGGCGTTTAAAAATTTGCTTTGAGAGCGAAGTAAAATTTAGACTTGAGTGGTCGAATTTCGCTTCACAATTTCAGAGAAATTTTAAAATTTATAACGCGCAAATTTCGCCCGAAATTTTCAAATTTAAACGCCTAATTTTAGAGACGAAATTTTAATACTATGCGGGATTAAAATTTAAATCCGCAGAGCAAATGGAGGGTTTTAAGTGCATAGCACTCGAACATACGATGCTTAAATGCACGCAAGCTTGCAGATTTAAGATTTTAATTTGCCTTTTTTCAAAAACATACGCGCGGTCCGCGACATAGGCATGATATCTGGATTTAATTTATAAAAAGGTACCCTAAAATCCATAGACGAACCGCGGGCATCAAAAACGGAATTTCAATCACGCCGAGCGGCTTGAATTCCGATCGATATCGATGAGCTTTTAACGCGATGGATCGGAATTTTAAATCGTTGAAGCATCCAAAATTCCGATCCACAATTGAATTTAACATTCTAAAAGAAGCTGTATATGTCGTCTAAAAGGAAGTACTTTTTATCGACGGTGCCTTTGTAGAAAGGCTCGAAAGTATCGTTATACGCTTTTTTGAAAAAGCCCTCTTTGCTGAGTGAGATGAGCGCTTGATTGACGGCTTCTGCAAGTTCAGAGTTGCCTTTTTGCATCGCGATGCCTAAAAACACGTTCTCGCCAAGACTTTTGATATTAACCTCGACGCTAGGATCTGCGACCGGATAGACCATCACAAATAGATTATCGTCGCACGCGCCGTCGATCTCGCCGCTCTTTAACCGCTTGTAGCAATCGGAGGAATTTTTGCAATACACTAGATTGTAGCCGCCGTCCTTTTGCATAAACGCTTCGCCCGTCGAGCCGCGAATGACGCCTACTTTCTTACCTCGCAGATCGCTCATTTTTTGGATATTGTCGCTCTTTTTGGTTAAAACTCCGGAATTTACCGAAAGATAGGGCATCGAAAACTCATAATTTTTCTTTCTCTCCTCAGTAACGCTTGCAGCCGCGATAAGCATATCCGCCTGATTATTTTGAATGGACGGAAAGCGCGCTTGCGCCGATACCGGTATGAGCTCGATCCTGCCGCCGGTATCGCCTAAAATTTTGCCTCCGATTGCATTAGCAAGCTCTACGTCAAAGCCCTCAAAGCCGTTATCCGTAACTCTACTAAATGGAGGCTCATTTTCATAAACGGCGATACGAATGACTTTACTCTGCTTTATTTGGCTTAAAGAATTCGCAAGCGCAAAGATGCAAGATAAAAGAATTAAAAACAGTGATTTTTTCATTTTAAATTCCTTTTTTATTAAAAAAAGCTGTAAAGATCGTCGAGTAAGAAATATTTTTTATCGACGGTGCCTTTATAGAAGGATTCGAAAGTGTCCTCGTAAGCCTTTTTGAAAAAGCCCTCTTTGCTAAGCGCGATCAAGCCTTTATTGATCGCTTCTAGCAGCTCCGCGTTACCCTTTTGCACCGCGACGCCCAAGAATACATTATCGCCTAAATTTTTTATATTGACCTCGACTGCAGGATCTACGATCGGATAGACCATTACAAAAAGGTTGTTGTTGCAATACCCGTCGATCTCGCCGCTTTTTAATCTCCTATAGCAATCGACCGAATCGTTGCAATAAGAAACATTATAACCGCCGTCCTTTTTGATATACGCCTCGCCGGTAGTCTTGCGGATGACGCCGATCTTTTTGCCCATCAGATCGCCTATTTTGTGAATATTTGAGTCTTTTTTCGTTAAAATTCCCAAATTCACCGTAAAATACGGCATCGAGAAATCCACGCTGCCTTTACGCTCTTCAGTGATACTTGCAGCCGCGATTATCATATCGGCTTGATTATTTTGAAGCATCGGAAAGCGCACTTCGTTCGTTACCGGGATAAGCTCGATACGACCACCGCTGTTGCCGAAAATTTTACCGGCTAGCGCATTGGCAAGCTCGACTTCGAAACCCTCAAAGCCTTTCTCGCTTGACTTGCTAAAAGGCGGCTCGTTTTCATAAACGCCCACTCTGATAACCTTGCTTTGCTTTATTTCGCTTAAGGAATTCGCAAAAACAAAGATCGCCGACAATAGAATAAGAAAAAATGACTTTTTCATAATTTCCTCCTTGAATTTTAAATTTTTCGTAATTGTAATGTAAATTTTCTTAAAATTTCATTTTACTAGAACCGAAACTATTCCCTAAATTGCGAGCTTAGCGATAAAATTTCGCAACTAAAATTTCTAAGCATAATGATAGAGGCTTTTTAAATTTTAGCGTCTTTACGCTAAGCTCTGCCTGTTCTAATTAAATTTTAGCGCTTCGCTATAAAATTCTGTGCGTCTATTAGCGCCGCGCAAAAATAGCACGCCGCTGCGAAATTCTATGGAATTTTATAAATTCTGCAACGACGCGTTAGTGGAATTTGCAATCCAAACCCAAGCTCGCAAAGTCGGACAAAATAGTAAGGCTATGCGAGCCCTTTAAATTTTACCCGACGAGAGCACACAGCTATGCTTACTGCAAGCAAATGCAGGCGAGCTGTACCGCTACGACCGCCTAAAATAGGCTATAAAGGTCATCCAGCAAGAAATATTTTTTCTCCGCAGTGCCCTTGTAATACGGCTCGATCGCCTCATCATAGGTCTTTTTCATAAAGCCGTCTTTGCTAAGCTTAATTAACTCGCCGTTTAAGAACTCGAGCAGATCCTTATTGCCCTTAGAAACCGCAATGCCCAAGAAATCCGAAACGCCTAAATTCTTAATATTTACTTCAGTATCGCTATCTACGACTGCATAAGCAAGAACTAATAAATTATCGTGTGCAAAGCCCGCACCCTTACCCTCTTTTAGAATTTTATAGCATTCGTGTGCGGTAGCACAATTTATGATTTCAAAACCCTCTTTTTTAAAATATGCCTCGCTAGTCGTACCGCTTTCTGCGATGATCGGCTTACCGTGTAAATCAGACATCGTTTTGATCTTATCTCCCTTGCGAGTTAGCACGCCGATATTTACTGCGAAATACGGTGTCGTAAAATCGACCGCCTGCTTACGCTCATTTGTGATAGTAAAGGTCGCAAGCACCATATCTACTTTATTTTCTTCCAACGCTTTTAAACGCTCACTAGCCTTTACGGGCACGAATTCCACCTTGCCCACCTTGCCACCGAATATATCTTTTGATAGCGCCTCGGCTAGAGTAACCTCAAATCCTTGGAATTTGCCGTCTTCAAATTTACTAAAAGGCGGTTGCGCCTCAAATACGCCTACGCGCACACTGCCCGATTGCCTAATCTCAGATAGGGTATTTGCCACTACACTACTTGTAAATAGCAATAAAATTCCCAAAATTATCTTTTTCATATCGTTCCTTTAATTTGCAATGATTAGCCTAACCGCGCATTCGCGTCGCTTCGGCAAGCCGTCTTAAGCCGGTCGTATATTATTCGCTCACTTCTCCTTTCGACATTTTTTAAAATTTCTTTACTTTGAAATTTTGCGGCGCATTTTACGCAAATTTCATTTAAAATACATTTAATCTGCGCCGTGATTTAGATCCCAATCGATCTCTCCCAGACCGTGCGCGCGCAGATATTCGTTGCATCTGCTAAAATGCCTGCAGCCAAAAAACGCTCCTCCTGCAAGCGGACTGGGATGCGCGGCGGTTAAAATGAGATGCCTCTGCGCATCGATCAGCGCCGATTTTGCTTTGGCGAAATTTCCCCACAGCATAAAGACTAAATTTTGCCGCCTAGCGCTTAAAATTTTAATCACGGCGTCGGTGAAAATTTGCCAGCCGAAGCCGCTGTGCGAGTTCGCGCGGTTCGCGCCCACGCTAAGGCTCGCATTAAGAAGCAGCACGCCCTGCTTCGCCCAGTAGCTCAGATCGCCGCTAGCAGGCTCGCTGATACCCAGATCGCTTTTAATCTCTTTGTAGATATTTACGAGGCTGGGCGGAATTCGCACGCCGCGCGGCACCGAAAAGCTAAGCCCCATCGCCTGATGCGCGCCGTGGTAGGGATCCTGTCCCAAAATTACCGCGCGCACCCGCTCAAACGGGGTGAGATTGAAGGCGTTAAAGATCAAATTTCCCGGCGGATAGACGATCTCGCGCGCCTTTGCGGCGAGCAGGTTTTCCTTGATCTTCGCAAAATACTCGCTTAGAAATTCCTCTCTAAGCGCCTCTTTCCAGCCGCTCTCGATCCTCACGTCGTCTAAATTTATCTGCATACCGACCCTTTAAATTTTAATAAATTAACGCTCTAATTTTACAATAAATTTTAAAAATAGTCTCGCTCGCACGCGCCGCTGCAATCAAAGGCGGATCGCACCGCCGCCGCAACCGATCCCGCCGATTTACTAAGTATAGCCTGCCGCTACACGATCACGATCAAAAGCGCCATAAATAGCAGCATGGCGATCGTCTTTTTATTATCGTTAAGCAAGCTCTGTGGATAAAAAGCAAACAAAATCGCGTAGGCAAAAAGCGCGATTGCGAACTCCCAAGGGTTATTATCTCTGAATTTTAACCTATAAGCGACCCGAAAGCTATATGCGAAAGCAGCGATAAAATTTGAGTCGGTTTCATTCTGTCTTTGTGATCTCCTATTTTATGAAAAACCCACTATATCGTTATTTTATCTACTTTGATAAATGTCCGCAAGACCAAAGTCTAAATTTTTAAATTTTATCCCAAAAGCTTTTAAATTTAGTTCGCAACGTTATATTAAATCGACCATAAGTAAATTTAGCGCACACTATAATATCCTAAAGTATTTATTTGAACTATATTAAATTCGGGATAAAAAATAACCTCGTGATCATAATCTATCGGCTGTCCCCATTCGTGCTCTTTTTTGTGCCATATTCGCCTTTTATCGTTCACTATTGCCGTTATATTTAAATTTTTGATTGAACCATATATCAAATACTCCCGACTGCCGGCATAATAATAAGACGGCATCGCCCACGATAGTTTAAATTCATGCAAATTTGTAGTTTCAGCTATGCAATCGGACTTGGAAACAAACTCGTAGCCCTCTTGCAACATTTTTTGTTGCGTCAAAACAAAAGGCTTATCCGCCTTTATAAAATGCGCGTAACAGATGCAAGTTTGCAATTTGTCCCTACAATGATAAGGAATGGCTTTTTTGCGATAAATGAGCAAAGTTTCTCCCTTCGTATTTGTTAAGGCTTCAAATTTAGCCAAATTTTTATTTTCTATATATGAAAAATCCGTATTAAGGGGTGAAAATAGAAAGGCTATAAATAAAACAAACAATATCAATGCCGCAAACGGTAATATCAATGCTGCGAGTATTACAATCTTGATGGCTTTCCACAATGTTTTTAATATCTTTACTGCTTGCATTAAGATTTACCTCCTCTCTATTTTAAAATTTACTGCGGTATTTATAAACCACGCCACCGATCTTAGCGGCTTTAAAATTTCATCGTACGAGCTTGCTTCTAAGGTCGTAATACGGATAATCCATCGCCGCAGCGGCAGCCTCGCGCGCAGAGCCGCCTGCGAATTTTTCGATCACGCAAAGACCAAGCTCGATGGAGCTGCTCACACCGCCAGCGGTGATGATCTCGCCTCCTTCTGGCAGGCTATCGCGCACGAGCCGCTCATGCACCACATCCGCGCAGTAAGGCGCCAGCAGATCGTAGCAAAACGGATGCGTGGTCGCGCGTCTACCTCGCAAAAACCCCGCCGCGCCCAGAAGTAGCGAACCGGTGCAAACGCTAAACTTATACTTCGCATCGCGCGCGGTTGCGAGCCACGAGATAAAGCCTGCATCGTCTTTAAGGCGTCGCGTCACCATACCGCCGGGCACAAAAACCGCATCAAAGCCGCCAAGATCCGTCGTGATCTCGCCCGCATCGATCGTAAGGCCGCCGCTATCCGAAACCTGCCGTTCGCGCGAGCAAAACCTCATCTCAAGCTGCGGGCGGACGGCTTTTAACCTTAACATACAATCGTAAAATCCCACAAAATCGAGGTGCGTCTGTCCGCTAAACATCACAAGCGCTAGATTTTTCATAATCCGTCCTTTAAATTTATCGCTCGTTTAAGCTTTCGGCTTGCCGCTGCTGCAATTCTCGGCGCCGCAAGTCCGCAAAATGCGCGGCGGCTAAAATTTTATACCGTAGGCCGCTAAAAAACCCGAGCGAGCGACTTTTTAAATTTTACCCGCATTAAAAACTCGCAGAAATTTTACCGCCCGCGAATGAAATTTTAAAAGCAAATTTAAAATTTTACGCGCTTTTTATTCTGCTTTATTCAGACCTGTGAAAGCCCGCACGCCCGCATAGTGCAGCCTTTTTGAAACATTCTCAAATTCCAAATTCCAAATCCTCTCGTCGTATTTCCATTCAAACGGCGTTTTGTAATTCGTCCAAATTTCATACGCGCGTTCGTTTAGCCGCTCAATCAACGCAGAAACCCCTAAATCGTCGCCCGCTATCTCCATCATCAAATGCCAGTTATCCAAATCGGCGGGGTCGTCGGTATGGATGGATTTTTCGCGCGTAAGATAATACACAAAATCGCCCGTATCAAAGGGGAAGAGGGTATGGCACAGCGCAATGCCGTAAATTTTTTGAGCAAATACGGTCGGAAGCTGCTCGTCCGAATAGCCGAAAGTCGAAACATATAAAAAGCTACGCAAAATGCCCGCTAAATTTCTGCAAACGGGCGCGAAGGCGTATCTGCATACTTGCTGCGTTAAGGCGCCGTTTCGAATAAAACTTATGGCACTATCGATCTCTTTTCTTCTTGCCTGCACGTATTTTTATCTTTTTAAACCGCCAAGCTCGCAAAAGCTGCAAAGAATTGTCGATTGAGCGCAGATGCTTGTCTCTTTTTTCATCCGCCGTGCCGCTTAGCTCCGCGATCCTCGCAGCAGCCTGCCTCCAAAACGGGATCAGGGTTTTTACCCATCCCAGGTAGCTAAGATAAAGCGCGTCCGGCTCCTCCTTTTCAAAAGCCGCTCTCATCTGCGTAAGTTTTATCATCGCAGCTCTCTTATATCAAAATTTTATCCCGCTCGCTACTCCTCGTCCTGCGTCTTCTCTCCGCTTGCCATGCAGCTTTGGAATATAAATTTATGCTCCTGCGGCAGCGCATCGTAAATTTTACTCGCAAGCTCGCGGATCTCCCAAAGCGCCGCCTTGCTAGAGCGCAGAGCGAGGAAGTTTTGCAAGCTACGCGCGTTTATGCTCCAGCTAAGCTCGCTCTTGTAGCACTCGGGCAGGCAGTATTTTGCGATATCAAGGCTGATTGGGGTTTGTAAGATTACGCGCAGATTTTCAAGAGCCGCGACGCTTGCGTTATCGACCGCTTCGTTGCCTGTAAGCACGATGTATCGCGCGGCGTTTTCGAAATCCCCTTGTGCGAAGCTGCCCTCGCCGC
>NZ_CALIJF010000314.1 GCF_938018035.1 uncultured Campylobacter sp.
TGTTTGAGGACGTCGCATTTAGCCTGCGTGCGCAAAATGAGCGGTTAAAACGAGCGCGAAATGCGGAGAAAAGACGTGGAATTTTTTCTAAATTTTTTGGTCGTAAGGCGCAAATTTTAAGGCAGGGCAGCGAAAACGACCATCTAAAAAAGCTTGAAATTTTAAGCGAAGAGCAGATCGAGCACAAGGCGCTAGAGACGCTGCGACGCCTGGGGATCGAACATCTGCGCGAGCGGGTACCCTTTCACCTAAGCGGCGGCGAGAAAAAGCTGGTGGCGCTTGCGGGCGCGCTGGTGTGTGAGCCTAGAATACTGCTACTGGACGAGCCTACGACGGCGCTTGATGAGGCGATGCAGGAGCGTGTGGCGGGGATTTTGGCGGAGCTTGACGTAAGCGAAATCATCGTCTCGCACGATAAAAGCTTCATCGATAAAATCGCGGATAAAATCTATTATTTGAAATCGGATGGCTTGTATGAAAGTCCATGATAAAATCATAGATAAATTTATCGTTTAAAATCATGAGGCTTGTATAAAAATCCATAATGGCGACCCTTGCGGGATTTGAACCACGCGTTTTCGCACTGAGAATGCAACGTCCTGAGCCACTAGACGAAAAGGTCAAGAAGCCGCATTATAGCGACAAAAACAAAATTTTAGATAAAATGCCGACGGCGGTGCAAGCGCAAATCGCTTATAAATTTAAAAGCCTGCGCGGCATAGAGTAAAATTTGCAACGTAAAATTTTATGATTTGGCTGAAATTTTATATGCAAGACGGAGCCTAGCCGATCTTTTCCATCGCCTTGTTTTTAAACGCTACGGGATTAGCGATAAATTGGAAGCTAACCGCGGTGCCGCCGGTGCCTCGCACCACTATGGTGCCGAATTTTAAAATTCGTCCCAAGATACTCTGCATTACAGATATGCTTTCGATTTTTTCATATTTTAGCTCCACCGTTTCACGGCTAATAAGACCCTTTTTGCCGATTATACGCTGATTTGTGATGGCGAGCTCATTTGTCTTTAAAACAATAAACCCGTGAATTAGCGCCGCTATAAAACCGCCAAAGCATATGAATGAAAGTCTATCGTCTTTATTTATGATTCCAACTATCGCGGGAATTAATATGATGATAGCGGAGATAAAAACCGCCCAGTGGATTTTGGCTTTAGCAATTATATTTTCGCTATTTAGAAGGTTAGACTCTACGTAACCCATAAATATCCTTTAAAAGAATTTGAGACTTGAATTATATCCCTGCCCCATTAATCTTGACTTAAATTTTCTGCGGTGCGGCTCGTGCAATGGCGGATTGGACGATCGGAATTTGCGCGTAAAATTTGCATTAAATTTTACTTTGTCGGCTGCGAAATTCGGTGCAAAATTTATGGCTAAATTTTGCGAACAAGGCTTTTAAAATTGTAAATTTAGCGGCGTGAAATTGCCCCGCTCGCGCCGGGCGATCGCCCGGCGCCGCATAAATTTTATCAAAGCCCCGAAGTTTAATGAAGCAGGCGGGATAAATTTTATAAATGCGCTAAATTTTATAGCCGCGCAATAAATTTGAATTTTTAGCGCGCGATATACGAACTCGCTGCGGTTGAAGCTCGTCCGTGCGAATATAGAATTTATTAGCGCAAAGTGCGAAAATCGGCTAGCGTGCAACGGGGCAAAATTAAATTTTTAAGCGCGCTAGCCTAAATTTGAAATTTTATAACCGCCCGCTCTAAAATCCGAGCGCTTTTTGAATCGCAAGCGTCTGCGCGACGACGTGCTCAAGCTGCTGTAAATTTAGCATATTCGGCCCGTCTGATAGCGCGTGAGCGGGATCTGGGTGCGTCTCGTAAAAAAAGCCGTCCACGCCCACGGCCGCCGCCGCTCGCGCGAGATACGGCACGAAGCGCGAGTCGCCGCCGCTCGTAGCGCCGATACTAGGCATCTGCA
>NZ_CALIJF010000315.1 GCF_938018035.1 uncultured Campylobacter sp.
ACGCTCACGCCGAGCGGGATTTGGAGATGAAGCGCTACCCGATCCACTGTCTAGTTGGCTCGCCCGAAGCGGAGGTGATCGAGGAGCTCGCGCCCTACGTAAGCGAGCAAAACGTCACTTTTAAGCGCAGCACGAACGGCTTTCATAATTTGGATAAGAAAATTCTGGACGGCTTCGATCGCTTTGTGATTACGGGCTGTTGCACCGATATTTGCGTGATGCAGTTTGCGCTTAGCCTGCGCACCTATCTCAACGAAACTGGCGCCGATAAGGACGTCATCGTTCCGCGAGGTGCGGTGGCTACCTACGATGCGCCGAATCATGAGCGCGGCTACTACGATGAATGTGCATTAAGCTTAATGCGAAATGCGGGGATTTTGGTAATTTAAGCTGCGCTTGGATCAGACAGAATTTTAAGTTAAATTTTGTAGCGTATAAATTTCAAAATTTTAGAGCCGTTCTTAAAATTCTAAATTTTTGAGCGGTAGAATTTTGAAATTTTGTGTTGCTCGTAGAATTTTAAGACTCTAACCCTTTACGGATTTTAGCTTTGTTTTACCGCGACTGCTTTTGCGACGAAAAATCCCACTACTCCGGAAATTATCGAGCCTAAAAATACCGCGAGCTTGTCCGTGTAATGATACATATCGCTGCCGCCGTACGCCAGGCCGTCTACGAAAAGCGCCATCGTAAAGCCGATACCACAGATGATTGCTACTGCGTAAAGCTGCGGCCAGCCTGCATTTTCAGGCATGTAGGCGATTTTGGCTTTGATTAGGATCCAGCTAAAGGCAAAAATTCCGATCTGTTTACCGAAAAATAGTCCGAGCATGATGCCCATCGGCACCGGACCGAAAAGGAAGCTAGGACTGATGCCTGCTAGCGAAACGCCTGCGTTTGTAAAGGCAAAGATCGGCAAGATGAAGAAATTTACGGGGTAGGCTAGTCCGTGCTCCATATCCTTTAGCATAGAGCCCGAGCGGGTTTTAAGCGGGATACAAAAACCCGCAAGCACTCCCGCGATGGTCGCATGTATGCCAGAGTTTAGGACCATCACCCACAGCACCACGGCCACGATGATAAACGGAAGCTTTTTATCGACGCCAAGTCTGCTCATCGCTAGCATTATTGCGACACAGGCAGCTGCGCCGCCTAGATAGATTGCGTTTATGGTAGAGGAATAAAACAAAGCGATGATTAAAATTGCACACAGATCGTCCATTATCGCAAGCGTCAAAACAAAAATTTTAAGGCTAGCCGGAATTTTTTTGCCCAAAAGTGCCATAACGCCCACGGCAAAGGCTATATCTGTCGCCGTAGGGATTGCCCAGCCCTTCATCGCGACGGCATCGCCCCAGTTGATGATCGAAAATATGATCGCAGGCATCATTACTCCGCCCAAAGCCGCGAAGCTAGGAAGTAAAATTTGAGAGAAATGGCGCAGCTGCCCTTCGATCTTTTCGCGCTTTAGCTCAAGTCCGATGGCAAAGAAAAATATTGCCATAAGCACGTCGTTTACTAAAAAATGCATCGATTCGTCAAGTTTCGCAGAACCCACACCTATGGTGAAGCTTAGATGTAAAAATGCCTCATAGTATTTAGATAAAAAGTCCACATTTTGAGCTATGATCGCAAAAACCGCGGATAGAAGTAATATAACGC
>NZ_CALIJF010000316.1 GCF_938018035.1 uncultured Campylobacter sp.
GCTTATAGATAAGTACACTGAAGATGACAGTATATTAAAGGGGGAAGAAGATGGTTATTACTTGGTCTATCAGAACAAATCCTGGATAGAGATCAGAGAGCTGGCTTTAAAGACATTGCATATTTTCGGCTATGAACCATATAACTTTAATTATGATTAGCCCGGATTAGACCTAGCAGAATGAAATTTATCCTACATATCTTTAATCTGCTACTATGCCTAAGCGCCTGGGCTCTGCTTGGTTGTATACAGCGAAAATAAAACCGACTCCGCGCAAGCAAATAGTTTTATTTCGGGTTGCGCTGCATCACACCGCACGCCGTAACGACACATCTAACGCCGCCAGGCCGTGCTTTAGCCGCTACGTCGCGATGCGCTCTATCGCTGCGCCTTAAATCCTTGCGCCTGAGGCGTCTAGATCATCTTGCCAACGAGTTTTTCTTTAAATTCCTTGTAAATTTCTGGCCCCTCGTGTTTGTATTCGCTCGTCAGCCTGTTGTGAAATTCCGCCATATCGCCGCCGCTTTCGCGGTAGAGCTTGATCGCGTTTCGCCTTACGGCGCCGTTTTTTAGATCGCTATCGTAGGTAGTGCTCGCGTACCTTGCTCGCGCGCCGTCCTTGATCTCGCGGTAGGCCTCGCAGCCTTTGGCTCTGCCGAGTTTCGCGACGCACGCGGCATAGAGGGCTTGCAGGCTCACGCACTGGGGTATCAGCGCCTCCGCCGCGGCAAGGTCTGCTTTGGCGATTTTAGAATTTGTAGCCTTTTGTTCTTGTTGCACGGCCTTCGGCTCCTGCTTAGCGGTTTTTGCCCCTTGCTTTTGGGTTTTTGGCTCCTGCTTTGTAGCTTTTGGTTCCGCTTTTTGGGCTTTTTTCTCCGCCGCGCCGTTTGCTTTGCTTTGTTTTGCGCTCGCCCCTGCGGCGTGCGAGGCTAGACTGATCTTTTCAAATTTAGGATTTTTGCGGTAGTTTAGATTATTAAAGAATTCTATCACGTCGTCGTAAAATTTATCGTTGCTGACGATGCCGATCTTGCCCTCCTGCCCGCAGAGCTTGCCCATCAAAAACACGATGATCTTATCGGCGAAATCCTTTCTTTGCTTACCGATCGTAAAAACCTCGCCTATGCTAACGCCCATCTTCGATAGGCGCGCAAGGGTTAAGGCGCCGATCTTTTTGGCGGTGTTGGAGACGATATTGAGCTCGTCGCCCTCTTTGAGATTTACGACGTCAAAGATATTATCGACGTCGATATTTTCGTCGTCTATGATAAAATGGGTCAAAGTTTTTCCTTTAAATTAAATTTCAATGCCCGCGCTCGCGCAAATTTCATCTCTGAAGCGCGCGAAAGGCCTCATCGCAGGCTGATTTTGCAGATGCTCGCCGATCGGCTTTTGCATCCACGCCATATCGTACCAGCGGCCGAATTTATAGGCGCAGCGCTGAAATCTTCCGACGAAGCGAAAGCCCATGCGCTCGTGAAATCGCACGCTCGCGTCGTTTAGATATTCGTCATCCCCGCAAGCGATGCAAGCGTTCATGTTTGCGATGTTTTGAGCTCTGAGCGTGCGCTCTAGCGCTTCGTAGAGCAGCCTGCCGATACCAAAAGCGTGCGCGTTTTGCGATACATAAACGGAGCTTTCCGTCGACCAATCATATGCCGCTCGCTCTTTGAAAGCCGAAGCGTAGGCGTAGCCGAGGATTTGGCCCGATTTTAAATTTACGCCGCTTTGTTTTACTGCGACGATTAAATTTGCGCTATTTTGTTTCGTCGCGGCGCTTGTGCAATCTCGCGCCTCGTCTGCGGGCAAAATTTCACTCCCTGCGCTTGCCGCGCTCGCAGAAATTTTAAAATTTTTATCTCGCTCATCGTTAGCAAATGTCGCCTCGTCGCTTGCGTAAGCGAGCAGATAGGGGTATCTTTGCAGCGTTTGCTCGATGCGCTCCGCAAATTCCGCGGCGCTGGGCACGTCGTATTCGAAGCTGATCGCCGTTTGCTTTACGTAAGGCGCGTAAATTTCAAGCAGCGCCTCCACATCTTGCGGCGTTGCGAGCCGCAGTTTTATCAGCACCCGATCTCCTTTAAATTTAGCCGTTTTTGCATAATTTCGGTTTTAAGCTTATCTAAATTTACCGCCGCGACCGGCTTTTAAATTTAGCGGGAATTTTATCTCGCGCGCAAAACGGCTAAATTTCAGAGGCATGTTTGAGCGCGTAAATTTTAAAATTTAACCCGCACAAGCCTCTATTCGCCGAAAAGTCGCCAAAACTCGGGCGCAAATTTCGTCGGCGTAAATTCTATGATCTCGTATTTTGCGACGCCATTTTGAAAGAACGGATCTTGCGCGATGATCTCATCAAGCTCCGCGCGGTCTTTGGCGTTGATTAAGATGATGCCGCCGGTGCGAGGGACTTTGCGCCCCGAGCAGATAAATTTATCCGCCGCATAAAATCGGTCTAAAAACGCGTTGTGCTCGTTGATAAAGCGATCGACTTCGCTAATTTCTTTAACGTAAGTGAGGTTTGCAATAAACATTTTGATCCTTTGTGAGATTTGAAGCGCGATTTTAGCATAAAATTCCAACGGATAAAATTCCCGCTGGAATTTTCAAGCGCTACGTTATAAAAAATATCGGCGAAATTCCGATTATCGCGCACGCAACTGCTGCGTAGCGAAGTTTTATCGCAGCAAGCGCGCAGATGTTTGCAAGCGCGAAAAGAAGCGGCGGAATTTGCGCCTGAAAGCTCGGTAGCGCAAAGTTTAAAAACGCAAGCAGCGGCGTATCGAGCGCGCCGCCGAGCCCGAATAGATGCAAAAAGATGCTCAGTGGATAAAAGATCACGAAAACGTATCCCAGCGGCATGACGCTAAGCTGTTGCAGCGAAGCGGTCGGGAAGAAATAATAGACCGCTACGTTCATGCTGAGCCAAACGTAGAGGTTGAAAAGTATGACGTTCTGCCAGAGCTTAAATTTAGGCGCGAAGTGGTGCAGGTAGAGGAAGATATACAGCACGCCGAGGCAGGAGAAATAAAATCCGATCGAAAAGGCCAGGTGCGGGAAAAACGCGAGCAGAAGCGCGATCGTTAGGAAGAGGTTCGTAAATTTCACGACGTAGAAATTTCGCATCGCGAGGTAAAACCCCACGCAGCACATCGCAAGCGAGCGCAGAAAACTCGGCGTAAAATCAAGCACGAAGAGATATCCGCTCATCAGCACGATCACAAAGACGCTAAGATCGCGCCTCGCGCTGCGATACGGAAAGTAGCGATCCTGAAAATAGCGGTAAATCGGCATTGCAAGCAGAAAGACAGTGCTAAAGATAATGCCCAGATGAAAGCCGCTGATCGAGATGATGTGCGCTATGCCCCAGTTCGTCACGCTAGCGCGCAGCGGTTTTGAAATTTCGGTCGCAAAATACAGCGCGGAGTAAAGATCCGCCGTCATCTCATCTTTGTGTTGGGCGCGAACGAAGCTTATCGCGCGCCATTTTGCCCCGGAAGGCGCAAGTTCGTCTCCGATTTTAAAGCTTGGCGCGTAAAAGCGCTGCTTTAAAAAATCTAAAAATTTTACGTTTTTGGTTACGATGCCGATATTTACGCGCGCGAAGCGGTGAAATTCCTGCCCGAGCTTAGCGGTCGTGTAGAGAGTGAAATCCGCCGTTTTGAGCTTTAGCACCGTATAGGTGCGGCCGCGCTCGTTCGTTTTGGCGTAGGCGTTTAGAATTTGCGCGTCGTAAAAGGCGTAGCTTTTCTCGCGGAATTCTTTGAATTCATAAAATTTTAGGCCTAAGTTTAGCGATAAAATTCCAAGCAAAATGAGCAGAAAGTATAAAATTTCACGTTTTCGGTAAAAGAGTTGAAGCTTCACGGGCGGTGTTTAAGTTCGCAGTTCGCGCATGCGGTAGAATTTTGAAAAGCTCGCGCGCGGCGAAATTTTAAAATTCCAAAGCTCTATACCGCTCCGCCTCGCAAAAGATCGGCGGCGCGGTATAAAATTTGGTCTTAGCACGAATAATTCGTCGCAAACTCAAACGGCGTAGGGCGCGCCTCGTAAGGCCAAACCTGCGTTTCAAATTTAAAATGCTGATAGGTTTCGATAAAAAGTTCGCTCATTATCGGGCGCAGATACTCATTATCGCGGATCACCGCCTCTAGGCTGCCGCGAAGCGTGTGCGGAAGCTGCTCGATGCCGCGCTCGCGGATCTCATCCAGGTGCAGCTTGAATAAATTCTCATCCATCGGCCCGACCGGCTCGGTTTTGTTTTTGATACCGTCGATTCCAGCCATCAGCATCGCCGCAAATGCCAAATACGGGCATGCTGTGCTATCGGGGAAGCGCATCTCCGCACGCACCGAATGCTCGCCGCTGCCGTAAGGGATGCGGATCGAAGCGGAGCGGTTTTGGCTCGAATAAGTTAGAATGGACGGCGCCTCAAAGCCCGGGATCAGGCGCTTATAGCTGTTGGTGCTCGGGTTCGTAAACGCCGCGACGCTGCGCGCATGCTTTAGCACGCCGCCGATATACCACCTCGCCGCGTCGCTTAAATTTGCGTAGTTGCCCTTTTTGTAAAAGGTATTTTTACCCTTTTTCCAGATCGATTGGTGCACGTGCATTCCGCTGCCGTTATCGCCATAGAGCGGCTTTGGCATAAAGGTCGCGGTCTTGCCGTTTAGGTGCGCGACCATCTTTACTACGTATTTGTATTTTTGCACGTTGTCGGCGGCCTCGACGAGAGTGCCGTATTTGACGCCGATCTCGCCTTGGCCTTGCGCTACTTCGTGGTGGCAGATGAAGGTCTCAAGCCCGATCTGCTCAAGTACCTTTAGCATCTCGGCGCGCAGATCGACCATCGAATCGACGGGCTGGACGGGGAAGTAGCCGCCTTTTACGCCCGGGCGGTGGCCGCTATTAAAGCCGTCTTTGTAGTTTTTGCCGCTGTTCCAATGCC
>NZ_CALIJF010000317.1 GCF_938018035.1 uncultured Campylobacter sp.
ATCTTTTCGCGCCTAGGCTCAGTTCTATCTTGTGCCGCCGGGGCTTGAACTTCCTTTTTCTTTTTTACAATGACTAAGCCGCGGCGCTTTTGCAAGCTCTCGCTAGCAATGCTATCGCCGCTGTTTATCTGCACCGGAGCGGGCTTTGAGGCGGCGTTTTGCTTCTCCTCTTTATCCTGCGGGGCGGAGAAAATTTCTTCTTTTTGATTTTGGGATTTTTCGGTTTTCGCCTCGGGCTCTTGCGTCCGAGCTTTTTCATCGCTAGGTTCTTTGGCGCTTTGCGCGGACTCTTTGGATTCGGAAGCTTTTAAGCTTTCCGCCTTTTTAGGACTCTCTTTTTTAGCGGTTTTTTTAGTTTCGCTCTGTTTTTTAGCGGGCTTATTCTCATCTTCTTGCGCTTTTTCGGAGCTTTTCTTTGCGGGCTTTGACTTTTTCCCCGGCAAAATTCCCGTCTGGATATAATCGTAAATAGCGGCAGCTTCTTCTTCGCTTACTTTATTCGACGCGGTTTTTACCCTCTTAAAGCCCATCTCCTGCGCTTTTTCGATTATCTCTTTGCTTGCGTATCCAAGCTCGTCCGCGATATCTTTAATCAGAACACCCATTTAAAACCCTCTCCTTGATATGTCCCAAATCTGCGCTAGACGCAAATTTAGATAGATATTTTGAAATTTTCTCTTTTTGATTTATGCAACCGTCGCAAATATAAAATTGTCTGTTTGAGCTTATATTTTTAAAATTTTGCAAAAAGGCGTGGAGTTCGCGCTTGGCGAAGCGCCCCTTGCAAATAACGCACATCCTAATCGGTTCGCTCATGCGATTATATCTTTATTTTTCTTAGTCAATATTAAAGCCGCCGTTGTCGATCTCTAAAATTTCGACGCGGAAGTTTTTAAAATTTTCGCTAAGGCAGGCTTTAAGCTTTGCGGCGTCGGATCTATAGGCTAAATTTAAAAAGCTTGAGCCGCTTCCCGAGAGCGAGCTCATAAGCGCGCCGTTATCATAGGCGATCTCGCGCACCCCAAAAAGCTGCGGAAGCACGCCCATACGCATCTGCTCGTGCATCTTATCGATACAGGCGTAGCGCAAGCTGTCGTAGTCGCGCCGCATAAAACAAGCGGTCAGAAACGCCGCATGCGAGAGGTTGCTAACGCAATCTTTGATCGAAAAGCTCTTAGGCAGCTTGCCGCGCGATTCGTTCGTAGGCATCGGCGTATCGGGGATGACGACGACCGCTTGCAGATCTTGCGAAATTTCGCATTTTTGCGTGCGAACCGTCTTGCCGTCCACGACGCTGCTGACAAAGCCGCCGAGCGTCGCGGGCGCGATATTATCAGGGTGATTTTCATATTCCAGCGCCGTGTTTAAAATTTTAGCACGATCGATTTCAAAACCGCAAATTTTATAAGCGCTTACGATAGCGCCTACGATCACGGCCGAGCTGCTGCCCAGCCCGCGCGAAAACGGGATGTTGTTGTGAAAGGCGAATTTAAAATTTAACTCTTGCCCGCCGCCTAGTTTTCTGTAAATTTCATTGAAAATATTCAAAAAAGCGTTGCCCTTTTTTAGCCACGCTCTGTCGCTACCCTCGCCGCTAAGCGATACGCAAAAAAACTTCTGCTCGGTAATCTCTACTTCGTTAAATAGCCCTAGGCTAAGGCCGAGCGCGTCGAAACCGGGGCCTAAATTTGCGCTCGTCGCAGGAATTCTTATAATCAAGCTCTCTCCTAAACCGCTTCTATGATGTAATTTGGAAGTATATCATCGCTTTTATTTAAAACCGATAAATCCTGCGGCAAAGATAGCGCGGCGGGGGCGCATTTTTTCATCCTGATTTCACCGCGCTCATAAACGTAGCTGAAGTTTTTATTTGCTCTAATCGGCCCGAAGCCGCTTAGCTCAAAGCCGCTGATCGCGCGCAAAGGCACATCAAGAGCGATGCTAAGCGTACGTAATATCACGTAGCTTACCTTCATGCCCATGAAGCTGCCGGGAGTGTTTGCGTAGATGAGCTCTTTGATTTTATAAGTTTTTAGAATTTCGCTAAATTTGCAGATCAGAAATTTATCGGCTTTTTCGCCTTCAACGCTTGCAAATTCCGCTATCTTAGCGCCGTTTTCATACACACCGAGTAGGCACGGAGCGCTAAGAGCAGCGATTAGAATTTCAACCTCTTTGATTTTGCAGCCTTAAGCAAAGACTTTTTGATATTCGCGCACAACCTCGGCGGTAAGATCTACTAGCTCGAAATTTTTAGCATCGGCTAAAACTGATAAAGTTAGTTTATGATTTAGATCGTGGCTTCCCGCAAACGCCGTATAATCGCCCAAAATCGGAGCGCCCACGAGCGCAAGATCGCCGATCGCGTCTAAAATTTTATGGCGAACGAACTCGTTTTCAAAACGCAAACCCTCGGGGTTTAAAATTTTATTCTCATCGATTACGACGGCGTTTTCTAAGCTGCCGCCTAGAGCCAGCCCCATGGAACGTAGCGCCTGCACGTCTTTCAAAAACCCAAACGTGCGTGCTCGCGAAATTTCTTTAACGTAGGATTTCTTGCTAAATTCAAAAACATGGTGCTGAGTGCCGATGAGTGGATGACTAAATTTAATAGTATAATCAAATCTCGGGCTCTTGCTCGGGCTTAGCCGCACGAGCTTATCTCCCTCGCGAATCTCCACGGCTCGCTTGATGATGAGGGCTTTTTTATTAGCGTCAAGCTCTCTTACCCCCGCTTCGTCCAAAAGCATACAAAAGCTCGCAGAGCTTCCGTCCATCACAGGAATTTCATTAGCATCGACGATGATGCGGATATTATCGATGCCATAGGCATTAATGGCGCTCATTAGATGCTCTATTGTTGATATATAGCCCTTCTCGCTTCCTACGACGGTTGCCATCTGCGTATTTATGACGTTTTTCGGCTCGGCTTTAAAACTAATGCCAAGATCACTTCTATAAAATACGATTCCACTGCCTGCCTCTAAAGGCTCTAACGTAAGTCTGATAGGCTCACCTTTGTGCAGCCCGATGCCGACGTTATGGACTTTCTTAGCTATCGTTGTCTGTCTCATTTCTATCCTCGTTTTCATTAACCCGCGCATTATAGCGAAAATTTTAAAATTTACTTACCTTTTTCTATTACTTTTTTGGACGATTCTAAGACGTCGGTAATGTTATCTTTCATCCACTTAGGATCCATCCACTCCTCGGGTCTTACGTCCACACCCTGAACTACGATGCCAAAATGCAGATGATCTCCGAAAGCAAAGCCGCTTGAGCCCGTCTGTGCTAGAATGTCGCCCGGCTTTACATCGCTGCCCACACTTAACTGCGTCGCCGAGCAGTGTCCGTAGATACCGTACAATCCAAAGCCGTAGTAAATTCCTAAATTTAATCCGAAAATTCCGTTTTCCTGCGCGAAAACTACCTTACCGTAGTTACTCTCTTTGATATCGGCGTTTGCGACGCTTGCTAGATCGAGCCCCATATGCCATGACTCGCTTACTTGTTCGTCGTTCATAAAAAATATCCGATGATCGGCAAAGCTTGCTACCGCTGCGCCTTTAGCAAGCGGATAAAAAGGCTTTAGCTCAAATCCATTTATTTTATCCTCGTGCACCGCGCTAGTAGCAGCGTGCAGATCATCTCCGTTTTTCTTACGCAGAGTTTCGTTTACGAACTTAAATTTCTCCAAATCGCTCATCGAGTTAAAATTCTGCGCGTATTGGCTAGCCAGATCGCTTACCTTGCCGTTAATAAAACCCGGATTTAGCTTGATAGTAGAGACTTTATATTTTTTGTCTTGATAAAAATATTTTATCTGCGAAATGCTTTCGTTGCCTGCACGATCGGTGGCGACCGCTTCTGCGCGAAATTCCTCTAAATTTGCAGGCCACGCTACGAGAGACGCATAATAGCCCTCTTTTACAAAAGGAATCGCTTTAAAAATTTTGCCATAGTTGGTTTTGACATAGACTTCGTTTAGGCGCTCGTCTCTAGCTGAGAATACGACTACAGCGCTACCGCCTTTGGTGATTTTATAGGATTGATTGATGATATTTATGACGGGCTTTTTGTCATCTATTATTATATTTACCGTTTTTACGCTCTTATTTCCTTGCGCAAAATTCCACGAGCTAATGTCGTTTGCAAAAACCTCGAGCTTGTAGTTTTTATCTTTATTAAGCATCAAATTTTTAGGAAATTGCACGGCAAGCTCTAGCGTCGTTTGCGGAACGTTCAGCTCCTCATTTAGTAGCGGTATCGTGCTGGCTCCGTCGTTTAAATTAACGCGAACGAGCTTAATGCCGGTATCGTCTGAAATTTTAATCTTTAAAGGCGAGGTTAAATTCCAATAAATTTCATTTTCCAGCGCAATTTGCGGAGGATTTTTTTCAAATTTAGGCGAGGTGAAAATTCTAAAAATTCCATAAACCAAAGCGCATATTATAATAAGAAATATTAAAATTTTAAGCTTCGTTCCATTGCCATTTCTACGCATAAAAGAGCCTTTGATATGATTTTAGAGCGCGATTTTACAAGCTTAACTTAAATTATCGGTAAAGCGAGGCAAAATTTAACGCAAATGTTTAGCGATTTACGAGGCGATTTAAAATTTTAAATTCTAGCAATTTTAGAATCTCAAAAATTTATGAGCTTTAAAATTCAGTGGCGCGCTAGATCCTATGCAGTGAAATTCCGCGCGCGACAAAGCGGCGTTTATCGTCTATATCGTAATCTTTAAAATTTCAATATTAGAATTTTTTTAAATTATGCTAATTGCTTGTATTGATTTTTTAGAACTCTTGCACTTAAAATTTTACCATACGAATGAAATTTTGAACTATCTTGATAACTAAAATTCTAAAAAATTCAAAGCAAGCTATATGTTTAAATTTCATCCTAAGCCGAGCGGAATTCCAATTAAAATTTAGCTCAACCCG
>NZ_CALIJF010000318.1 GCF_938018035.1 uncultured Campylobacter sp.
AATATCGATCTGTGTAAATTCCGGCTGTCGGTCGGCGCGCAGGTCCTCATCGCGGAAGCAACGCGCGATCTGGAAGTATTTATCAAAGCCCGAGCACATCAAAAGCTGCTTGAAAAGTTGCGGACTTTGCGGAAGCGCGTAGAAGCTGCCCGGATAGACGCGGCTAGGCACCAGATAATCCCTAGCGCCTTCAGGCGTCGCGCGCGTTAAGATCGGCGTTTCGACCTCCACAAAGCCGAGCCTATCAAGAGCATTTCGCGCGGCGATCGCAGCCTTGGAGCGCATCTTAAATTTATCGAAGCTTCCCTCGGCGCGCAGATCCAAAAAGCGATATTTTAGCTTCGTTTCTTCGTTGACGCTTTTATCGCCGATTACGAAAGGAAGCGGCTTGCTCGGATTTTCGATCTCTAAACTTTCTACTACGACTTCGATATCGCCGGTTTTTAAATTTGGATTTTCCAGCCCCTCGCCGCGAGCGCGGATCTTGCCGACGGCTTTTAGAACGAATTCGTTTCGCACGGTATTTGCTACCTTGTATGCCGAATGGCTATCTTTGGGATCACAGACTAGCTGTAAAAGTCCGCTTCGGTCGCGCAAATCTATAAAAATCACGCCGCCGTGGTCGCGGTAAGAATTTACCCAGCCGCACACGGTTACACTTTTGCCGATATCGTTTTTACTCAAATCGGCGCAATAATGACTTCGCAAATTTACTCCTTTAAAATTATTTGTAAAACGCAAGTATAGTTAAATTTTGCTTTTACAAAGCTAATTTTTTATAAAATAAAACTATGGAAAACAAAATTCATAAAAACCTTAAATTCGCGGGGCTAATAGCCAAAAAATCAGAAGAGATTCGCTCCGTCGTGGAGCAAATTTGCGAAATTTTAAAAGCGCAAGGTATTGAGCTTTTGCTCGAAAAGGACGGAGCGGAATTTTTCGGCCTTAAGTCGCATACGCTTGCAGAAATTTTAAAAAAGACCAATTTTTTAATCAGCCTCGGCGGCGACGGCACGCTTATCGGGCTTGCGAGGCTGCTAAGCGACAAAAACGCTTTTATTTTGGGTATCAACGCAGGCACTCTCGGGTTTTTAACGGACGTACAGCCGAGCGAATTCGCAAAATTTTTAAAGGAATTTTTGCGTGGCGAATACGAGATCGAGCGCCCGTTTTTACTCGAAGTGATACTGGAAAACGGCGGCGGTAAAATCGTCCGCAAGACCGCATTTAACGACGTCGTAATCACCCGCAGCCACATCTCCTCGATGGCGAAGATCGACGCGTTTTTAAATAGAAAATATTTCAACACCTACTACGGCGACGGCGTGATCGTAAGCTCCGCCGTAGGCTCGACCGCGTACAATATGAGCGCGAACGGCTCGATCGTCTATCCGCTATGCGACGTGTTTTGCGTCACGCCGATCTGCTCGCACAGCCTGACGCAGCGGCCTTTGATCCTTCCAAAAGAATATCTCGCAAGCTTCAAAAACGCCGGAAGCTCCGAAGTAAGCGTCGTCATCGATGGACAAGACGTTTTTGATATGGCAGAATTTAGCGGCGTGAGCGTTAAAATTTCACATGCAAAGGCAAATTTAATAAAACGCAGAAGCTACGATTATTTCGACGTTTTAAAAGCCAAACTCAGATGGGGGCACGGCGGATGCTAGAAAGAATTTATATTAAAAATAATCTAGGTTTTTGCGAGAGTGAGCTTAGTTTTGGCCCGGGACTTAGCGTATTTACAGGTATCAGCGGCGCGGGTAAATCGGTATTAATAGGCGCTATTTTAGCGGTGTTCGGGCTTAAAGAATGCGAGGCAGAGCTCATAGAAGCGGACGTAGAACATCAATTTGATATGGAAAATTTCGGCTTGATAAACGATACGCCAAATACCTTTCGCGTCCTAAAAGAGCGTAGCTTGCGATATTTTATAAATTCTCAATCAGTCTCGAAAAAAAATCTAAGCACGATCGCCGGCGAATACGTGAAATTTTTAGGCGCGAAAAACGCCGGCGAAATGAGTAGCGATAGCTTGCTAAAATTACTTGATTTTATCGCCGCGAAAAAAGATGCGGCACACGCGCAAAGCCTATCGGAGCTTCAAAGCGCTTTTGTGGAATTTAGCCGCACAAAAAAGCAGCTGGATGAAATTTTGGATCAAGAGCGCAAGATCGAGGAGTTAAAGGAATTCGCTCGCTTCGAGATTGAAAAAATCGAGCGCGTATCGCCTAAGATCGGTGAATATGAGGAGCTTTTGCAGATCAAAAAAAAGCTTAGTAAAAAAGATAAGATTGAGGAACTTTGGGCTAGGGCGCAGGGCGTTTTTGAGCTAGAACGCAGCGTCATCGAAGCGCTAAGCCTCAGCGGGCTGGATAGCGCGTTTTTTGAGGATGCAATGAACGAGCTGCGGCTAAAGCAAGAAAGCTTGAGCTTAGACGAGCTAGAAAACATCGACATAGAGAAAATTTTAGATCGCATCGAAGCTCTTAGCGCGCTAAATAGGCGCTACGGAAGCGTAGAAGAGGCTTTAGCTACGCTTGAAGCGCGCAAGAAAGAGCTTGAGCATTACGAGCAGTTAAGCTTTGAAAAAACCAAGCTGCAAGCGGAATTTAAACGCCTTAGCGAAAGCACCGCTACCCTTGCCGAAAAAATTAGCGAGGCTCGCAAGGGCACTAAAAAACGGCTCGAGGATCTGATAAATTCCTATCTAAAGCAGCTTTATATGGACGGAGTGGAGCTTAGTTTTAAGCCTACGGCGCTTAGTGAGTGCGGCACAGACGAAATTTGCGTCAGCTTGTGCAAGACGGAATTTAAAAATTTAAGCTCAGGCGAAACGAACCGCCTACGCCTTGCTTTCATCGCGGCAAGCTTGGAGCTTACAAATAACGGCGAGGGAATTTTGATTTTAGACGAGATTGATTCAAATTTAAGCGGAAAAGAGGCGATGAGTATCGCTAACGTGCTGGTAAAAATTTCAAAATTTTATCAAATTTTTGCGATCTCGCACCAGCCGCAGCTTAGTTCCAAGGCTGCGTCACACTTTTTAGTAAGTAAAACGAACGGCAAATCTAGCGTGAGATTATTAAGCGAAAATGAGAAAATAACAGAGCTAGCTCGTATGATAAGCGGCGAGACTATTACTGCAGAAGCCCTGGAATTCGCTAAAAAGCTAAGACAAAGCTGAAGGAATTTTAAGCTTAAGTTTAAATCTGAAATTTTTTGCTACAATACCGCGTTTAATTTAAATTTAAGTGTGATTTTGCAAAACGACGTAAAATCCGCTTCGAAAAATTTTATCAAGTGAGTTTTATGATTATAGATACACATTGCCATTTAGACGATGCTAGTTTCGACGCCGATTTGGGCGCGGTGATTGAGCGCGCCACGATTGCAGGCGTGCGCAGCATCATCATTCCCGGTGCCGATGTAGCAGACCTAGATAAGGCATGTAAAATTTCGCATGCATGGGATAATGTGTATTTTGCCGTAGGAGTGCATCCATACGAGATAGATTCTTTCGATATGGAGGTGCTGAAGCGGTATGCTGACGATCCCAAATGCGTGGGCGTTGGCGAATGCGGGCTTGATTACTTCAGACTTAAGCAGCAAGAGAGCAAGGAAACCAAAGCCTTAGAAATCTCCCGCCAAAAAGACGCTTTCATCTCACAAATCGATCTAGCAGCACAACTTCAAAAACCACTTATAGTCCATATCCGAGAAGCAAACGAAGATAGCTTTGGAATTCTAAAAGATCGCGCCGGCGATTTATGCGGCGGTGTTTTACACTGCTTTAATGCCAGCAAGCTTTTGCTAGGTCTTAGCGAATACGGATTTTACTTCGGTATCGGCGG
Organism: uncultured Campylobacter sp.; assembly: GCF_938018035.1. Classification (GTDB taxonomy): domain Bacteria; phylum Campylobacterota; class Campylobacteria; order Campylobacterales; family Campylobacteraceae; genus Campylobacter_B. Next base: position 3,852 of record NZ_CALIJF010000318.1, read on the forward strand.
AGTTTTGACATTCAAAAATGCAAAAAACTTAGCTGAAATCTTACCGCAAATTCCGCAAGAGCGCCTTTTAATCGAGACGGATGCGCCCTATCTGACCCCACATCCGCATCGCGGCGAGCGCAATGAGCCTGCATTTACGAGACTCGTGGTAGAAAAAGTCGCGGAAATTTTAAGCCTAAGCGTAGAAGAGGTTGAAGCAATAACGACTCAAAACGCCTGTAGGCTTTTTGGCGATAAAATCAAAGGAGAAATATGAAAGCCATAAAATTTATACTGCTAGCCCTGCTTTTAATGGGCGAAGCGTTTGCGAGCCAGCCCGGTCTGATGCGCGCAAATCACGACTATATTTTAAATCAATTCGGCATCGAAAATAACGAATCGAGCAAAAACGTAGTTGCGGGCATATTCCGTGCGATCAATGCAAGCGATCGCAAGCAGTTTAAGCATATCGTGACTTCGCAGTCGCACAATGCCTACTTAGTCAAATCCGAGGTCGATAACATCGAAGCTCCGGAATTCTTATTGTATTTGGCAATGGTAGAATCTCATCTTAAAAACACCGTAACTTCGGGCGCTAGCGCAGGTGGTATGTGGCAGCTGATGCCGGCGACCGCGAAAAATTTCGGTCTTAGAGTAGATAGCGCCGTAGATGAGCGTCGCGATCCCGCAGCCTCTACGGATGCTGCGTTTTCGTATATTTTGCATCTGAAGCAAAATTTTGGCAAGTGGTATTTAGCGCTAATGGCGTATAATTGTGGCGATCAAAAGCTTAAAAATGCGATTGCAGCTACTGGCAGCGATGATCTGGATCGCTTGCTAAAAAGTCCCGCACTTCCTAATGAGACTAAGAATTTTATCAAGCGCATTATTAAATACGCTTACATCGCTCAAAATGAAAATATGCGTAAAATCCTGCTTTTTGAAAGCGAGCCGTGGGGGCTAAAGCGTATCGCAGTAGCTCCAGGCACAAAGCTAAGCGCGGTTGCAAAACAGATCGGAATTTCGCCGTCGCAGATGCAGGATTACAACGCGCATATTAAAAACGGAATTTCGCCGCTTAACGGCAAGTACTTCTTTTATATCCCACAAAGCAAATATGCAGAATTTGTCGTAAATCAAGGCGCGTTTCAAGCGTATGAACCACGTCTGAAACAGCGCAAGCCAGGACGTGTGTTAGCAGGTTTGGCGAACGAGCTTAGCCTCAAAGACAAAAACGAAATAGCGCTAAATAATATAAAATTCAACAAATAAGATCGGATCGTAGGTGTCGTACCAGAAAATCGCTCTTTTTAGTGCGCTTTTTGCGCTGATTCTTGCCGGTTGCTCGTTTCGCACCGCACCGTCGTCTAGATCGTCTGCGAGCGGTGCGAGCAAGATCGGCAAAAACTCTCCCGCCACCATGCGCCCTTATAAAATCAACGGCAAAACCTACTATCCAGAGCAAGTAAGCGTCGGCGATACCCAGATCGGGATCGCCAGCTGGTATGGGCCGAATTTTCATGGCAAATACACCTCAAACGGCGAAATTTACGATATGAACGGCATGACTGCCGCGCACAAAACCTATCCAATGAATACTATGGTAAAGGTCGTTAATCGCGACACCGGCGCTACCGCAACCGTACGCATCAACGATCGCGGTCCATTCGTGGATGGTCGCATCATCGATCTTAGCAAAACAGCTGCTAATTTAGTAGGCGTATTTGCCAAAGGTACGGCGCCGGTAAAACTCGAAGTAGTGGGCTTTTATGGGCATACTATCGCCAAAGGCTCGCCGAAAGCGACCATCGTCGGCGGAAATTTTATGGTGCAAATCGGTGCGTTTAGAAACAGAAGCGGCGCACAAGTTTATCAGCGCGATTACCACGGCACGGCGGGATATCCTGCGATCGTCAAAGAATTTAGCATAGATGGCGCGCCGATTTATCGCGTCTTTTTAAGTGGATTTAAAAGCGAGGATGAGGCGAGAGATTTCGCGCATAATGGCAAGTTTACTGGAGCTTTCATCGTAAGGGAGTAGCAGTTTTATTTGACGGCTTTTACCTTCGTTTTTTGCTTGATATAGGCTTTGTTGAATTTATTTGTGAGCTACTTGCAGTAAAATTTCTCGTCATCTAATAGTTATCTGCTTTAGCTGCGGCGAAGTGCGAAACTACTTGCAAGCTATTCGTAGCAGAAAAGTGCGCCTGCCTGCTTGAGCTTTGTTTTTTAATAGGACGCCGCGGCTGATAAAATTTTATATTGCTAGGGGATAAAGCATGCAAAAATATCCGGAAGTTTATAGTTTAGAAAAGAGTTTGGCTATACTTGAAAAATATAAAGACGAGCTGAGCGTAGAACAATACGAGCAAAACAGATCTATTCATATGCAACCACGCGATAGAGGGTATGTTTGCAAAGGAGCAAGATATAATCGATCTTATCAAGGTCGATAAGGGAGAAAAAACATCCGATGAGATAAAAACGAATATAAAAGAGAGTGGGGCGTTTTATAGCGCAGTAGAAAATTTAAATTTGATAGTGAAATATCAGATGTATTTAAACGCAGCTCATCGATTCTTTGAATTTTAATCGTGCAGAAAAGTTACGGCTTCATGATCTTTTGGTAAAAATTTTCTGCCATCGATACCATCATCTCCGTATTCCAATAATGCTTCATTTAAAATTTCATAAATTTCATCCATTGAAATATCTCCAATGTCAGAATTTACGCTTTGGAATTTATATTTGATTTTAAATGGATTTTCCGTGAAATATTTACTTGTAGTCTTATCATAAATTCGCCTTATATCAAGCTCGATATTTTTACCTCTATAATGCAGTAGCCAAATAACTTCTCCCGTAAGGCCATCTCTTGGGTCTGGCAAAGGCACTCTGCAAACAAACATAAACCAGGCATCTCTTTGTCTATCTATAACCCAATCCAGCTTATCTAGGTAGTAATCATCATAGACTATTGAGCCATATTTTAGACAACAATTATTTATAATATTTGCAACATTGTATCTTTCCAAATCAACTTTAGAAATATATTCTGCAACAAACGCCATCTGGCCCTCCTTAAGAAATTCTATAATTTAAATTAGATCGCTTGTATACAGACCGAACAAAGACGAAAGCTCAAATTTAACGTCTTTGTTGCTCAACAATTTATTATTCGGCACTGCAATAATGCCCGATTTAAACCTATACAATATATACTTTTTAAATTTAAATCCATTGAGCGCCAAAAAATGAAATGATGTAGCATAGTGATTAAAAAGAATATTGGACTTACCAAATACCTAACCATTCTCTTTCTCCTATTTTTTTATATCTTTGATCCATATATTTACGTCTTGCTCATTGTATGGTATCAACGCCCAAGTTACCGATACAAGATCATCTTTTTGCAAAATTTCGGTTTTAAATTTCATATGTTCGTCTATATGGTTGAATGAAATTTTATCATCATAAAATTTTGTAAAAAACTTATTGTAAAATTCTTGATAGGCTATTTTTATCTCCCAAAAAATACTAAATAAAATTCCGAAAATCCCTAGCGTTAATGACGCCCTTCTCATCATTTCTTTATGCGGATCCAGCTCCGGCGTTAAATATAGCAAGACAAAAGACAAGAATATAAGCACGCACATGATTTTATTTGATATAGTAAGCCTAAAAAAGTAGTCGTTTTCTATGATTATCGGCTCTTTCTCGTAGTCTTTCATAATATTTTCCTTCTTTAAAATCGCGCATGATTTTACCTTAACAGCGCTTTGCGAGGGATTAAAATTTTAGCCTTGCCGTACCTCATAAATTTTTAAAATTATATTTCTATGCATATGCCGATTATTCAAAGACAAACTTCCCGCTCGTTTTCGATAGAATTTTAAAATTTCGATTTAAATTTCTAGCCCATGCAGAAAATGCGCTTTAATCCAAAAAGCATAGAAAAACGCAGCCTTGCACAGAAATTCAAGCGCTTTATAGCTCGCCACCTCTTTTAAATTTAGCGTCCAAAAATACGCAGAATTTCACGCCGTATAGGTAGAAAATCCAGCTTATGTAGATCCACAGAAAGAAAAATAGCGCGACCGAAAACGAGCCGTAGATGCTAAGATAGGTTTTGTTATAAAAGACGTATTGCGCAAAAACCAGTCTTGAAAGCCACCATAAAATCGATGCTACGAGCGATGAGGCAAGCACCGCTTTTGCGCGGATCTCGCGGTTGATCGCCGTAGCATAAGTAATCGCAAAGATCCCCCAAACGATTAAGTAGGGTAGAATTTTAAGCAAATTTATCCAGCTTGTAAACTCGGTTTTATTTAGTAGCTCCTGAAGCTCGCCGCTGATATAAAACGATGCTCCAAGCCCCACAGGAGCGAGCGTCATCAGCGTCCAGTAGGTGCTTAGGCTCTTAAAAAAGCTTCGCTCGGGCGAATGCGAAATGCGCGCGATAATCGCTTCAAAGTCCCCGAAAAACAGCACCGACGTAACTAACACTGCGCAAAAGCCCGTTACGCCAAGGCTTAGCCCGTTTGCCATAAATTCCTCGATGTAGTGCGCCATGCTCGCTTGATTTGCGGGCAGGAAGTTTGAAAAGATAAAGCCCATAATCTTGTCGTAGTAGCCTTTAAAGCTTGGCAGCTGCATAAAAACGCTAAGCGAGACCATCAGCACCGGCAGTAGCGCCAGAATCGTGTGAAAGCTAAGGCTTGATGCATGGTGCATGAGCTCGGTATCGTAGAGGCGGAAGAAATTTTTAAGTCGGTTTTGCACTTGCATAAGCGCCAGTATTAGTTTTTTCATACGGGCGATTTTACATTAAAATTTTAGAATTTCATATAAATTTGCGCAATTTTTCTTTTGTATCGCGGTATATCGTCTATGAAATTTAAAGCTAAAAAATGCGACTACAAATATATAAATTTATATCTCGAATTTAGTCTAAATTTAGGAAAATTTTTCTAATATGCTAAAAAATAATATTAAATATATCCATAACGAAGGGAAAATAATGGAACGAAGGAAAACGATGAAATTTAAAATTTCATTAGCGGCATGTATGTGCCTACTATGCGGTAGTTTGGCTGCAGCGCAAAATGGCGGTAATTCTGCGCCTGAAAAATCGCAGAATATGGGTGTAATCGAGGTAAATTCCGTCGGCGATAATATCAGCGAGAGCGGCATCGACGAGGGCTTTTTGAGCAAAAACGTGCAACAAGGCCTGCTTGCGGGCAAGCGCGCTTTGGATCTTCCCTATCAGATCAACACGATCAGCAAGGAAATCATAAATCACCAAGGCGTTACCGGCTACGAGGAGGCGATCAAATACTTCCCCTCCGCGCAGATTCAGATGCGCGGCGGCGCTACGGTCGGACGCCCGCAGACACGCGGCTTTGAGGGTAGCGTCGTAGGCAACAGCTTCTGGGACGGCTTTTATACGATTTCGACGACGGCGATTCCGATGGCGATGTTTGAGAGCTTTCAGGTGCAAAACGGCGTCGCGGGCTCGCTCTACGGCGCGCAAAATCCGGTCGGGATTTTCAGCTACACGCGCAAGCGCCCGGTAAAAGATCAATACATCATCTGGAGCGATTATATGTCGCGAAGCAACCTAGGTCTTGGTCTTGATCTATCCGATAAATTTGAAAAATTCGGCTACCGCGCGGTATTTTACGGATCAAACGGCGACAGACAGCCGAAGGGCTCAAATTTGCAGCGCCGCCTAGCCAGCGTCACGATGGAATTTTATCCGACGGGCGATCTAACGTTCGAAACCGCGGCTAGCTATTATGAGCACAATACCAAGGGCTTTGCGGGGCAGTTTGCCCTCGGCGTAATAAACGGTAAGATCACGGATGGAATTACGCTTCCAAAAGCGGTGGACTCCTCAGAGCGCGGTCTTGGTCAGAGCTTTGGAGGCATGCATCTAAAAACCACTACCGCAAGCGCAAAATTTAAATTTACGCCTACCGATAAATGGTATTTAGAGGGCGGCTTTCAGTTTCAGCGTGCCGATCGTGATACTCACGGCGTCGTAAACTATTTGCTTCCCGAAGGGTTTGATTGCGCCAATTACGCTGCTTTGCCGTTTAAAGATAGACCGGGCATATGTAAAAGTAATCCGAATGCGAAATGGACGCAGCCGGGTGATTATTATACTCAACACAGCGGCGGTGCTACGGCGGCATATAGATTCGATCTGCCAAGCGGCTATCTTAAGGCAAACACGCAGTTTGATACAGGCGATATCGAACATGATTTCAGCGTACAGACCAACGGATACCATTGGACGCAGGATAGATATAAGATCGCAAGCACCAACTACACCTCGCCTACCATCGGCAATATCTACGATCCTAAAATTCTAAATTACACCGGCGCTAGGCGCGGAAGCGGGCTATATCACTACGCGGTTTTGGATATGTATAACGTCTCGGTGCTAGACGATATCACGATAAACGATAAATTTGACGTGATGTTAAGTGCATCTAAGGCGTGGATGAGGCAGGAATCCTACAATGCCCGCCAGCAAAGACTTGTCAAAGCCTATAGCGATTCGGGCTATAGCTGGGCGGCTAGCTTTATCTTTCATCCGGTAGAGGACGCTAGCATCTACTACACCTATGCAGATAGCTTGCAGCAGGGCTCTACCTATGTTTATAAGAGCGGTCCGCATAACGGCGAGGTCGTCTCTACGTCGCCGTATCGCTCCAAGCAGCACGAGATCGGCGCTAAGATCCGCGTAGCCGATATGATTGATTTTAGCGTGGCGTATTTTGATATACGTCGTCCGATTGCTTACTTGAATAGTTCTACGGGGATCTACGGCATAAACGGAGAGCAGCGCAACCGTGGATTTGAGTTTATGAGCGGTGGACGAATTACGCAAAATTTAAGCGTGCTGGGCGGCTTTACCTACATCGATCCTAGGATGCATAACGTAAGCATCGCGGGCGCTAACCGCAAGGTCGCAAACGGCATCCCTAAGCTCAATGCAAATTTGATGTTTGATTACGTGATCCCGGGCACCAATAAACTTGCGATCAGTACGAATTTCCACTACACCGGCAAGATGTATCTGGACGATCTAAACACCCAGCACACCCCTAGCTTTTTCGTTACCGATCTTGGAATGAGATACACGAGCGAGCATCTTTTGGGCGATAAGACCACGCTGCGCTTCAACGTAAATAACGTATTTAACAAAAAATACTGGGCGGGAATGTATCCTGCTAGCGCCGACGGTGCGGGCGGACTTAACGTAACTAGCGTGCTAGGCTCGGCAAACGGCGTAACGCTGGGCGAGAGCAGAAGCTTTATGCTCTCTGCGGAGGTGAAATTTTAAAATTTAGCGGGCTTAAAATTTCTACTTCGGCGGCGTGCAGATGCCGCGACCGCTTTTAAATTTATGAAATTTTATCCCTCTAAGCAGCAAGACTAAATTTAACGAGGCTTGTTTTAATTCATTTTAAAATTTAAGCCTCGGATTTGGAATTTTAAACCTTGATTTTAAAATTTCGATCTTTAAATTTTTAGGTCGCCGTGCCTCGGCTTGCCTGCAAAATTTATCCGCGCTCGGTTTGAAATTTAGCCGTTTTTGGTTATAATCTTTGCAAAACCACGAAACGGAGAGCAATGAAACAAGTTTTAATCATCGCAAGCGGAAAGTTTGCGCGCCATTTTTTATCCAAAGTTTGTAAAATCAAAGATGTCATCAGATTATATCGCGTCATAGCTAAAAATACGGATGCCGTGCCCTCAGAGCTTGAAAACGAGTCAAATTTTTCGGTCGAAATTTTTGATCCTACTAGCATTGAGCGGTTGCGCGTGGTGCTAGTAGGGGAGGAATTTGACCGCTGCATAGTGATAATGGAGGATGAATTTGACACTAAAGTAACGCTTGAAAATTTAAAGACGCTCGCTCCGGATTTAGAACTTTACGTGGCTGATTTTTGGGGACTTTTGCGCGATAATAAAAATGAAGCTCACGTAAAAATCGTAAATACCCTTGCGCTAAATTCTTCGCGCTTCATTGGCTTTTTGCCCGATAGCCCCGTTTTTGCTGATAACATCGGGCTTGGGCGCGGAGAGATAATGGAGGTAAAAGTGCCCGTAGGAAGCTCGTTCGCGTATAAAAAAATCAGCACGCTTTATAATGCCAAATATCAAATTCCGATGATCTACCGTCACAATAATTACATCGTAACGACGCCCGGCTCGCGGATATATCCGAATGATACGATCTTAGTCGTGGGTGAGCCTAGTGCGCTGCGAGCGGTGTTTGCTGAAGTAAAAAAGCAAAGTGGGCAATTTCCATCGCCGTTTGGGCTAAATATTTTCGCGCTAATCGATATGAAAAAAATGAGCGGCGACGAGATAGCTAGGACGGTTAGGGCGCTTGAGTTTTTGGATTTACATATTAGAAATCATAAAATTTATCTGCGAATTTTAAATCCTCTGCTAAACGACGCTTTTAGCGAGCTTAAAGCGCTGTGTGAGCGAGATAAATTTGAAATTCTCATCAATTACTCGGGCGAATTAAATTTAAAGCGCGACGTGAGCGAAAATAAAGCGGGCTTGGTAGTTTGCTCAAGCGGAGTTTTTGAAGCTAAAAAAGCAGCACTTAAAGCGCTTGAAATCCCCGTGTTAAGCCTTGGAGAGGGCGAGCTAAAAGATGTGTATAAAAGCGTCGTGCTAAGTGCCGGCGAGCGGCTGCGCGAGGAATCAAGTATCGTCTTTGACATTAGCTCGCAGCTAGGGCTAGACGTGTATTTGTATCTTTTCGGCGAGAGCGAAAAGGGCGAGTTTGCGCAAAGCTACGTGAGCTTATCGAAGCTTTTTAAGCAGAGTTTATTCGTGATTCCTTGCGAGCGGCAAAATCCGATTTTAGCGCTAGGCAGCGAGCGAGATCTGCTACAATTTGTGCCATTTAATGATAGAATTTTGGCGCGCAAGCTCACATCTATTTTCAATCAGGATTTGGATCAGATGTATTTTAAACTCGGCAAAAATCATCAAATTTTTATCCCGAGCGATTACGGGTATGAAAAGTAATCGAAATTTATGTTACAATTACCCAAAAATCAAAGGTTAGCGTATGAAAATCGATCTTAATTTAGGTAAAAAATACAGCGTTTTTATCGACGAATTGCAAGAGATCAAGCTCAAAGGCAAGGTAGCGATCATCACAAATCCCAAAGTAGGCGGGCTGTGGCTTGATTTTTTATTGCAGCGGTTAAAATGCGAGCAAAAATTTATCATCACGATCCCAGACGGCGAGGAGTATAAAAATACCGCGAGCGTGGAGCAAATTTTAGAGCAGCTTTTTAGTTCCAAGCTTGATCGCAAAAGCACGCTCATCGCCCTTGGCGGTGGTGTCATTAGCGATATAACGGGCTTTTGCGCGAGCATTTATGAGCGTGGCATCGATTTTATCAATATTCCGACGACCTTGCTAGCGCAAGTGGACGCGAGCGTCGGCGGTAAGACTGGCGTAAATAATCGCTTCGGCAAAAATTTAATCGGCTCATTTTATCAGCCGCGCGCGGTTTATTGCGAGAGCAAATTTTTATCGACGCTTCCTGCGCGGGAGTTTGCCGCAGGCGTTGCGGAGGCTGTAAAGATGGCTGTATGCTTTGATGTCGAACTATTTAAATTTTTCGAGACGCACGATCTGAAAAGCGCCGATGAAATTTCGCACGTAATCGCTCGTTGCGTGGAGATTAAAGCGGGCGTCGTAGAGCGTGACGAGCGCGAAAGCGGCGTGCGTGCAGTGTTAAACTACGGACACACCTTTGCTCACGCTATTGAAAAAATTACTAATTATAAAAAATTTTTGCACGGCGAGGCTGTGGCGATCGGCATGGTGATGGCAAACGCTTTGGCGCGGCGTCTCGGTAAACTAAGCGGCGAACAGGAGGAGCAGATCCGTAAAGTGCTTCAAAAATTCGCGCTTCCGATAAAATTTCACGTAGAGGATGCGGCAGAATTCTACGAGCTGTTTTTTCTCGATAAAAAGAGCGAAAACGGCAAGATAAAATTTATCCTGCCCGACGGCATCGGTAAATTCTACGCTTCCAAAGAGATCGCAAAAGATGAAGTAATCGCAGCGCTGAAAGAGTTTGAATGAGAGCGCTTGCGGCTATTTTTTTGATTTTTAATCTTGCATTTTGCGAGGCAAATTCTACGCTCTCCGCCGCGCACACGCGCTTAGAATCCAACGCTAGCTCTGCCGCTAGTGAGAAGAAAGATGAAAATTCCAAGCTATCCGCGTCGCTAAAAGATCAGATCCGTGTTATTGACGATGAGATCAAAAATAATATCTGGATCTCGCGCTTTTCAAATTTCATCGGCTATCAAAATTTACAAAAGCAATCCAGCCAGCTCGAAGCGGAGCTAAAAAAGAGCGCCGGCACCGATAAGATCGCAGAGATTCAAAAAAGACTTCGCGCCGTAAAAGAGCAGCTCATACTGCTAAAAGAGTATGAAAAATCTCCGTTTTTAGATATCATCGCGATGCCTGAAACTCCCGAGCCTGCGCGCATTACAAATCCTTTTTCGATAATTTCCGGTTTTTCTACGATTAGAAATTTGCAAGCTCAAAAGATGGAGCAGAAAAACGCCATCGAAAATATTAAAGCTTTAATCGATAAACTTGAAGCAAAAAGGGCGCTATATGAGCGCTTGATGCAGATTGATACGGACGCAAGCGCCGTGGCGGAGCTTAAAAGCTTAGATTACGAGCTTAGCGAGTTTAGCTCCGCGTACGAGATCGCGCAGACTACGTACGACGTTTACGAAAAAAAGATCAACTCCCAAATCGCCGTGCAGACCGCCGATATAAAAGCGCAGATCAAGCGCGCGGGAAACATCGCCGTGTGGATACTCGTAGTCATCGCGCTGTCGTTTTTCTGCAAAGTGGTGGCGAAAAAATATATCAAAAACGACGAGAATTTTTATATCATAAATAAAGCTATCAACGTTTTAAATTTCACGCTGATTGCGCTGATACTGCTCTTTTCTTACATCGAGAATATGACGCATTTCGTGACGGTTTTAGGCTTTGCTTCTGCCGGTCTTGCGATTGCGATGAAAGATATGTTTATGAGCTCCTTAGGCTGGCTTACGATCGTGCTTGGCGGCAGCTTTCGCGTGGGCGATCGTATCAGAGTGCATAAAAACGGCGAGACCTACGTAGGCGATATCATCGATATTTCGGTGCTTAGGATGACGATTTTTGAGGACGTTACTATGACTACGTGGAGAGAAAATAAACGCGCGGGCAGGGTGATTTTCATACCGAATAATTATATTTTTACCGATCTTATCTCAAACTACACTCATAGCGGGCTTAAGACCGTCTGGGACGGCATCAGCATACTTTTAACATTTGATAGCAACCATAAAAAGGCGATGTATCTCATAAAAAACATCGTGCGAAAGTATTCTAAAGGCTACACCGACATCGCCAAAAAGCAGATGGGCAAGCTGCGCTCGCAATACAGCATTAAAAATCCAAACGTCGAGCCTAGAATTTTCAGCTTTTTTGAGCCGTACGGCATTGAAATTTCGGTTTGGTATATGACGAACTCTTACGCGACGCTCGGGCTTCGCAGCAACATCTCGGCTGAAATTTTAGATGCGCTAAGAAGCGAGCCCGACATCAAGATCGCTTATCCTGCATACACGCTTTTTAACGGCAAAAATTACATGGCGGCAGGCGGAAATTTTATGGCGCAAGATCTTGGCTCCGAGCAGCAAGGTTCGCAAAATTTAAACGCAGCGGCGCAGGGCGCAGGCTTTGCAGGGGGAAGCGGATCCGGGAGCGAAATTTGAAAATTTATTTTAAAACGTTTGGCTGCCGCACAAATATCTACGACACACAGCTTATCAAAAGTAATCTCAAATCGGGCGAGATCACGCACGACGAGCAGGGCGCGGACGTCGTCGTGATAAACTCCTGCACCGTTACGAACGGCGCCGACGCAGACGTGCGAAACTACGTAAATAAGATGAACCGCCTCGGCAAAAAGATATTGCTAACCGGCTGCGGCGCGGTATCGCGCGGCGAGGAGCTGTATAAAAACGGCGCGGTCTTCGGCGTGTTTGGGATGTCGCAAAAGGAAAAGATCGATGAGTTTTTAGGCTCGGAGTCGAAATTTTACGATATCGGAGGTCTTGACGGCGTCGAAAAAAATCTGGTAAGCGACTACGAGGATCACACCAAGGCCTTTATTAAAATTCAGGAAGGGTGCGATTTTAACTGTAGCTACTGCATAATTCCATCCGTGCGCGGCCGCTCGCGCAGTAGCTCTGAAGACGCGATCTTAAAAGAGGCGGCGAGCCTTGCCGCAAACGGTTTTGGCGAGATCGTGCTAACCGGCACCAATATCGGAAGCTACGGCAAAGCCGTGGGTACGAGCCTCGGTGCGTTGCTTCAAAAGTTGGGCGCGATCCGCGGAATTCGCCGCATTCGCCTAGGCAGTATCGAGCCCTCGCAGATCGATGAGAGCTTTCGCGAAATTTTATCCGAGCCGTGGCTGGAGCGGCATCTGCACATCGCGCTTCAGCACACTTCGCAAAAGATGCTTAACATAATGCGTCGCCGAAATTCCGCGCTAAGGGATTTGGAGCTTTTTTGCGAGCTTGCGGAGCGCGGGTTTGCGCTGGGGACGGACTTTATCGTCGCGCATCCGGGCGAGAGCGAAGAGCTTTGGCTCGAAGCGTTAGAAAATTTCAAAAAATTTCCGCTCACGCATCTGCACGCCTTTATCTTTTCGCCGCGGCAAGGGACCGCTTCGGCGTCGCTAAAAGGCCGCATAGACGGCAAAACGGCGAAGGCGCGGCTAAAGATGCTGCAGAACATAACGGCGCTGAATAATTATAAATTTCGCCTTTCGCACAAGGTACCGCTAAATGTGCTGATCGAGCGGAAAAACGGAGAGTTTTATGAAGGATATGATCAATTTTATGATAAAATTTGGATCAAAAGCGATGAGGATTTGTCGAAAAAATGGATGGAGATAAGAGATTATGAGGTTAAATTTGATGGAAATTTTGCATAAAATCAAAAAAAGCAAGCTAAATATAATTCTGATTTTTTTAGTGCTGCTTATCGTTTTGCTCTCGATCGTTTATTTTAAAGACGATTCGCGATACATCACCGAGCGCGAATTTAGCGAGCTAGTCCGCGCAGATCAGATCAAACGCGCGCATATCGAGGACGGCACGTTAAGCTTCGTTTACGACGGCAAACGCTATAAAATTTTAACCGATATCGTTAATTTAAAAGAACTTTCTAATCACGCTTTGATTACGAAGGAAGAAGATAGCGGAAGCGGCGGTATCAGCGCGATTTTGGTGATTTTTACGTTCGCATTTTTTCTCTTTGTATATTATTTTGAAACCGTTTTGGCTAGACGCCGCAGGATGGACGGCGTAGGCGCTGCGCGTCAAGGCGGCGGTGCAAATGCGGAGCTCGGCGATCTTTCGCCAAGCGTTAGCGACGTGAGATTTAGCGACGTCGCGGGCATCAGCGAGGTAAAGGACGAACTCATAGAGATCGTGGATTTTTTAAAAAATCCCGCAAAATACCGAAATTTCGGTATAAAGCTGCCGAAAGGAATTTTAATGATCGGCGAGCCCGGCGTCGGTAAAACGCTAATTGCAAAAGCCGTAGCCGGCGAGGCGGACGTGCCGTTTTTTTACCAAAGCGGCGCAAGTTTCGCCGAGGTCTTTGTGGGCGTCGGCGCTAGGCGGGTTCGCGAGCTGTTTGCGAAAGCCAAATCCTGCGCGCCCGCGATTATTTTTATCGACGAGATCGACGCGGTCGGCGGCAAGCGCGGCATCGGGCGCAACGATGAGCGAGAAGCGACGCTAAATCAGCTGCTGACCGAGATGGACGGATTTGAGGAAAATAGCGGCGTGATGGTAATCGGCGCAACCAATAAAATAAATTTGATCGACGATGCGCTTCTGCGCTCGGGGCGCTTTGATAGGCGCGTTTTCATCGGCCTTCCGAACTACAAAGACCGCATCGAAATTTTAAAAATTTACCTCGAGGGTAAAAGATGCAGCGCTAATATCAACAAAGTAAGTCGCCTCTGCGTGGGCTTTAGCGGCGCAGGGGTAGCGACGCTAGTAAATGAAGCCGCGATCAACGCTCTTAAACGCGGCAGCGATACGATCGAGCTTAGCGATTTTGAAAACGTGCGGATGAGGGTCTTTTACGGCGTGCAAAAAAGTAGAATTCTAACCGAATACGAAAAGGAGATCCAGGCGTTTTATCAGGGTGCAAAGGCGCTTAGCGCGTATTGGTATTCGTTTGATTTCGAAAAGATCGAGCTTTTAAACGATAAATTTTTAAACGAGGATTTCGAGATCGAATCCAAAACGCAAATTTTAAATCAAATCAAAGTGCTGTTAAGCGGCATGGCGGCGCTACAGATCCATAAAAACGACGCTTTTTCAAATTCTGCTAGCGACGTAAAGCAGGCTATCGCGCTGGCGCAAAAGATGGTTTTCGAGCTCGCGATGGGCGATAGTTTTACCCCTAGCGCGCAGAGCGTGAATAAAATTTTGCAAGATTGCTACGACGAGATAAGCGAGATAATCCGCACGATGCAGGATAAGCTAAATCAAATTTCAAAGCAAATTTTCGTCTATGAGTTCATAACTTTTGAGGGGGTGCAAAGCATATGCGATCCCGCTGTTGCCGAACAGGACGGCGCTGCTGCGCAAGAGCAAGATTTACAAAAGCCGGAAAAAGATAGCGAAAGCTCTGAAGAAAAGCCGCAAGACGGCACGCTAAATTTCGATTAAATTTTAAAATTTAAAATTCTAATAAAGGAGAGGAAAATGGTAAAAATAGGTGTTTTAACGATAAGTGATCGCGCTAGCGGTGGCGTTTACGAGGATTTAGGAGGCAAAGAAATAATTGCCGTGATGGATGATTGGCTAACTTGCGAGAAAGAGTATTTTTATGAAATAGTTCCAGATGAGCTAGAGCTGATCAAAGATAAGCTGATTTATCTTTGCGATGAAGCGGGTTGTGATTTGGTGCTAACCACTGGTGGCACGGGTCCTGCTCCGCGCGATGTAACGCCTGAAGCGACCGAAGCGGTAAGTGAGAAATTAATGCCAGGCTTTGGCGAATTAATGCGCGCAGAAAGCCAAAAGATCGTGCCTACGGCAATTTTATCTCGCCAGATAGCAGCGATCCGCAAAAAATCTCTGATTATAAACTTACCGGGCAATCCAAAAGCGATTAAAGAGTGCCTTCTGCCGGTATTTCCTGCCGTGCCGTATTGTATTGATCTAATGGGAGGGAATTACATAACAGCGGATGAAAATAAGATAAAAATATTTCGCCCTAAACGCAAATAATTCGCAAAATTTAGCAGGAATTAAATGATTTATGATATTATTTGGGTGCAAATTTAAGGAAAAATATGAAAATAAATCACAACGATATTTTGGAATTTCATAAGTATTTTAGCAAAATCAGCCACAGCAAAGGTCGTATCCGTATCCGCGTAAGTCCCAAAATTAGGGAGTTGCGAGATAGCGTGAGCGAGGAGAGCCTGAAGGCTAAAATAGCTGCAATTCGCGGGATAAAAGAGTATAAATTTAACTCCCTAATTGGCTCGCTGACGATTCATTACGACGAAAATATTTTTCCGATGCACCTTTGGGAGCAGTTTTTAAGCGGCATCAGTTCGCCTGAGCTAGTAGCGCTTGTAAATTCTAATATCGAGGCGATTTCTTGAACGAAGAAGCATTGCGTAGCACCAAAAAATCGCGTAGAATTTCTAATAAATCTCGGAATTTAAATGAGGCTCAAATTACAAATATCGCTCTTTTGCTCGAAAAAGAGGCACAAATTTTACAGTTTTATTCGCTGGGCGCAGTTAAATTTCAAGATAAAAAGTTAGGAGAAATTCTATCTTTACGAGCTGGATTACTTGAGCGGATGCTAGACTTTGCTAATTCTTGCGAGCTTGGCGCTATGCCTCCTGAAAATAGCAGTGAGGCACTGGCTGCAAAAGGTATGAATGAGTTTTTGGCTTCGGCGCTTTTGATAGAAAAAAGCTCTATGATGTTTTATGACGATCTAATTAATTCGTGCAAGAACGCGGAATTTAAAGAGCTGCTGTATAAGGCACAGGCGGTTTCGTATAATGAAATTTTGCCGATTTTAAAAGAATTAAATTCTAAATACGAGGCTGATTTAAATTCTTTGAATTTCACTGATTTATTAAATGAAATTTTAAAAAATCCGCATGGATTAGAGCGGATATTTCAAAAATACGATTTGCAAAATATCTTAAATAGCGCATTTTCTAATTTAATTAAAGGAATTTTACAGAAAAATTAAATTAGGATTGCAAAAATCTAAAAAAGTCGCTATAATATCAAAATCTATGTAAAGTTGATAAAATGACTTTATAATCTTAACACAAGGAGAATGAAATGCCGATCCCATTTCTAGCAGGTTTTGCGCTTGGTTGCGCGGCGGTTTACGCTTATAACAATCGAGATAAAATCAAAGAAGGTGCGAATAAAATCGTAAGTAGCAAAAGCGTCGAGGAGCTAAAAAATAGCGTCAAAGGCGGAGCGGAAAAATTAAGCAAAAAATCAAAAGAAATTTTTGCGGAAGCCAAAGAAGGCTTAGACGATGTCGCCGAAGCTGTAAAAAGCAAAAGAAAGTCTGGTAGTAAAAAAGCTGCGACAAGTAGCGCTAGCACTGAGGTTAGCACTGCAAAAAAAACTAGAAAAAAACCGGGACCAAAACCTGGATTTAAAAGAACTAAAAAATCCACTGCGAGCGCTAAGACTGGCGCAACACCGGCAGGTGAGACATCCGCAGCATCTACTACTCCGCTTAATATCCCGCAGATCGTAAAAATGGACGATAATTCTTCGGCTAAATTTACGTCCGCAGACGATAAATCAGAAAAATAGAGGCCTAAATGAATAGATCACTTACGACACAGCGTTCGCCGCTGGATCACGTTTTAAGCGGCGCTATAGCGGGGGCGATCGGCGGTTGCGCCGTAGAGCTCGTTAAAGCAAAAGAAGGCAAAAGCAAATCTAAAGCGATTCGAGATGCGCTGGATATTGCGCTAAGCGGCGGTATCATCGGCGGCGGCGCGATTTACAGCGCAAATAAGCTCGTACAAGGCGAGTATCTACGCGCAGCGGCAGGCGTCGCAGTATGCGTAGGCGCGCTCATTGCGGGTAGAAATTTTATTCTTAAGGTAGGCAATGAGTAATCCGTATATCACAAAAAAAGATTTGAAAGAAATTCTAGACGATTACGATTTTGGTGACAACAAATATGCTAGCGGCTCTGCGGGTAGCTTTGCCGGTGACGAAAAGCTCGGCGGTTGGGCTAAATGGATAAACGAGCGGGTAAATTCTACGCCTTTTAATAGCTCTGCTTCCAGCAATAACTCGGATAGTAAAGATTCCGCCGCTCAAAGCTCAAGCGACGTAAATTCTACTCAAAGCTCGCAAAATTCCACTTTCGGTGGAATTTTTAATTCCCTGGGTAGCAGGCAAAACGCGAACGGCTTATTCGGTAGCAACTCATTTATCACAGGCATCGTTCTGGGGGCCGCAGCGACCTATTTTCTCACCGACGAAAACGCGCAAAAAAAGCTTTTTAAGCTCATCGCAAAGGGTACCGAGATGTTTCAGATGGGCATCGAAGAGATGAAGGAGCGATTCGAAGACGCCAAGGCAGAGATGCAAGAGTAGTCGATGCAAAATTTTAAAATTTTACATGAGACTAAAACTAGACTACGGCTAAAGATCGTCGGTTTTAGAGATATCGATGCGAGCGCACTACGAAAAGCAGCTGCGAGGCTTGAGGGCGTAACGGAAGCTAGATTTAACGCTAAAATCGGCTCTTTGATCCTTAAGCTTGACGCGGGTGTAGATAAGGCGGGAATTCTAAGGCAACTTGAAGTTTTGAATTTAAGCGAGCTAAAATCAATTATCCCCGCTAGCCATAAAAATTTACCGAGCAAAAACGAATTTATCTTAGCGCTTCTTGCGTTGGGGGGAAATTTAATCTTTCGCACTTCGCCTTTAGCGCGCGCATTTAGCATCGTAGCGTGCGTGCCTATCTTAAAAGAGGGCATTAAAGAAAGCTTTCGTCATGGACTTACTTCAAAGGGTTTGGAGGCTGCCGCTGTGGGGATTTCGCTCGCGCGCGGAGATATCTTTGCCGCAAATAGCACCAACGCTATGCTTGCTCTTGGCGAATATATGGAGGAGAGCACCGTTTATAAAAGCGACGATTTAATCCGCGAGCTCGCCCGCCCGGACATCGCCGAGGCGTGGGTCGAGATAGATCAAAACGGCAAAAAGACTGAGGTCAAAATCGCAACTTCTAAGCTAAAAGTAGGCGACATCGTGGTCGTGGGCGCAGGCGATGTCATAGCCGTGGACGGACACGTCGTAAGCGGCGAAGCAATGATAAATCAAGCTAATATGACGGGCGAGTCGGTCGCGGTGAAAAAATCTCGCGGCGATAGCGTGCTAAGCGGCACGATCGTAGAGGAGGGCAGGATCCGTATCTGGGCGGAAAACGTCGGCGAAAATACCTCCACGCAGCGCATAAAGCACTACATCACGGCATCTCTTAACGAGCGCTCCAGCATTGGCATGCATACGACCCACCTGGCCGACAAGCTCGTGCCGGTAACCTTCGGGCTTGCGGGCGTGTCCTATCTGATAAATCGAAATTTTATGAGCGTAGCTTCGGTGCTGCAGGCGGACTACTCGTGCGCGCTTAAGCTGCCTACGCCGGTTGCTTTTAAATCAAGCATCTCAAAGGCGGGCAAAAACGGGATTTTGATCAAAGGCGCCAAGGCTCTTGAGTCGCTTGCGAGCGCCGACACCTTCGTATTCGATAAGACGGGCACGCTTACGTACGGCAACCTGGAGGTCGCCGAGATCATATCGTTTGACGAGCGCTTTAGCAAAAACGATATTTTAAATTTAACCGCGAGCGCCGAGGAGCATTACTTTCACCCCGTAGCCGAGGCGATCGTGGATGCGGCCAAAAAGCACGGCTTTATCCACAAACACCACGACGAGGTGGAATTCGTCGTCGCTCACGGCGTAAAGACCAGTATTGAGGGCAAAAAGCTCATCATCGGCTCGCGCCACTTCCTGGAGGATGACGAGATGATCTCGTTTGCGGCGCACGAAGAGACCATCGATCTTGCGATGCAAAAGGGGCTCGCGCTGCTTTACATCGCATTTGACGGCAGACTTTTGGGGCTCATCGGGCTTAGAGACGAGGTGCGCGCAAACGCCCGCGCCGTTATCGCTAGGCTCCGCGAGTTGGGTGCAGAGCAGATCGTCATGTTAAGCGGCGACGTGAGCTCAAAAGCCCGCGCCGTAGCCAAAAAACTCGGCGTAGATCGCTATTACGGCGAGCTGCTGCCGACGCAAAAGACCGAAATCTTAGAGCAACTCAAAGCCGAGGGGCGAAAGGTGGTCTTCGTGGGCGACGGCATAAACGATGCGCCGAGCCTGATGAAGGCGGACATCGGCATCAGCATGCTAAACGGCGCTGAGATCGCCAAGGCTTCCGCTCAGATCGGGCTTTTGAAAAACGATATCGAGGGTGTCGCGCAGGTAAAGGCGCTGGCCAACGACACGCTGCGGCTCGTAAATCGAAATTTCAACGCCACCGTGGGGATAAATTCGATCATTTTATTTTTGGCGACCTTCGGCGCGCTAAGTCCCGTAGCTACGGCGCTGCTGCATAATGGTACGACGATTGGGCTGCTACTAAATTCCATTAAAGGGGTAAAATTTGAGCATTGAAGATAAAATTTTGGATCTAAACTTTCAGCGCAAAGTGGCTAAAACGGCGCTCGGAGTGAGTATGGGCATCACAGCTTTAACCGCGCTGAATATGAACTCGCGCATGTCGCAGCTACATAAAGTTTCGGGTGCAGTGATGCTGGCAAGCGCGATTTGGCACGCTAGCCTTTACGGCTCGCCATACAGCGAGTTTTTGCAAAATAGAAAAGCAAAGAGCAGGGGCAGAAAGAGATCCGTAGCAAATTTAGCTTTGGAAAATCTGTCGGACGGCAAAAGCACATCTGCAAAAAGTACTCCTACAAAAAGAAAGCCTCGCACGCGCAAAAGCGCCTAACTTTAGAATAGAACACGCATTGTAGTTATTCTGGTCGGTGTCTAGGACGGCAAAAGTAAATCCACCCGCTCTAAGACATCGGGCGAGAAGTAAGACTACAAAATTTAACAAAACGAGCGCAACGCAGATCACTCCGAAAACACGCCACAGTACACTCAAGAGCGACGCCTCGTAGCAAATGGCGTAGTGCGGTGCAAGATCGCGCCGCACGTAAAATTTTAAAAGCGTAACGCTTCGCGACTTTACTGTCTAAAAGGATTTATTTTGCATAAATCCTTTTCCTTGACCCCAATTGCTTTTATAACCTCTTGAATTTCTTCTCTACTATATATACTAATATATTCAGTTTTATCATCACTCAATATTCTTATGCGCTTTAACGTTCTGTCCTCATTGCATTCCATCTCTTCACTTCCGTTATTATACTTTTTCGACGCCATTTTTATGTATCCATTTTCATACCAATTGCATAAAATTCCGTTGCTACTTTCCTAGCTCTCTTGCTGGCCATTTTCATACCAGGTACGTGATGTTTTATTGCTATCGCGCTCGCTCTTTAGTTGACCATTTTTATACCAGTTACGCCATGTTCCATTATTATTTTCTTCACTTTCTTGTTATCCGTTTTC
>NZ_CALIJF010000319.1 GCF_938018035.1 uncultured Campylobacter sp.
CCTCCGATCTTGCTAAAATCGATCTGCGGCGGGATCGCGACGCCAAGCAGCCCCTTCATCCTCTCGACCTCGGCGCGCTGCATCGCGATGTAGAAATGATACTTGCACTGCGTTAAAATTTCATCCAAAACCTCATCGCTAAAGCCCTCAAAATGCGGCGCCAAAGCAAGCAGACCCGCCTTTGAAAAGCCGCTTTTGGCTACGATTTTTTGCAAGCTACAGCTTTGCGAAATTGGCTCTGCGCCGATACTTTGCAGTAGGCTAAGCGTCTGTTTTGAAGGGGTAATCTGCGTTTTTAGCAAAAATTCCATTCCGCTTTCCACATCAAGCTTAAACTTGCGCGCCCGCTCGTAGTTTGCCTCGTCTAAAAGCCCAATCTCGCGGCCGTATTCGCTTAGGCGCAGCACGGCGTTGCCCTCGCGCAGCAGCAGGCGAAATTCCGCACGCGAAGTAAACATTCGGTAAGGCTCGTTCGTGCCCTTGGCGACGAGATCATCGATCAAAACGCCGATATACGCCTCATCCCTACGCAAAATCAAAGGCTGCCGCCCGCGCAAATCAAGCACGGCGTTGATGCCCGCCATCAGCCCCTGCGCCGCGGCCTCCTCGTAGCCGGTGGTGCCGTTGATCTGGCCTGCCAAAAACAGCCCGCGGATTTTTTTGGTCTCGAGGCTGTGTTTAAGCTCGGTAGGATCGATAAAATCGTACTCGATCGCATAGCCCGGGCGAACGATTTTGGCATTTTCAAAGCCCCTGATCGTGCGCAGAAACGCAATCTGTACGTCATAAGGAAGGCTCGTAGAGAGGCCGTTTACGTAATACTCCGTAGCCTCGCGCGTCTGCGGCTCGACGAAGACGTGGTGACGGTCGCGATTTGGGAATTCATAAATTTTAGTCTCGATGCTCGGGCAATAGCGCGGGCCGGTGCTTGAAATTTGCCCCGTAAACATCGGCGCACGAGCAAAATTTTCGCGGATGATCTCGTGCGTGCACTCGTTCGTATAAGCAATAAAGCAAGCAAGCTGCTTCGGCGCAAAATTTTTGCTGCGAAAGCTGAAAGGGCGCGGATCCGCGTCGCCCTCTTGGCGCTCAAGCACGCTAAAATCGATCGTCTT
>NZ_CALIJF010000320.1 GCF_938018035.1 uncultured Campylobacter sp.
GAAGTTCAAAATTTTAAAATTCCAAGCCGTAGAATTTTAAAATTTGAAATGCGCGAGCTGCAAATTTAAGGCTAAATTTTAAAATTCCGTAGCGATAAAATTTTAAATTCCGCGCCTTAAACCCGCCTGCAAATTTTAAAATTTTATGGCGCAAATTTTCAATTCATTCATATAATAAATATTTCGCGCGAACTTTGCAAAAATAAAAATTTTAACAAGCTTTGCTCTAAGTAGCGATAGAGCTTTCAAATGCAGGCGAAATTTTTAAGTGCAAACTTTCTTGCTTTCAGCGAGAATGAGCTTAAATTTTAGGCTTTAGCGCATTAGCTCAAGCAAATTCGCTCTAAGTCTTCATACTCCCCGTATCCTTAAATCTTTGATGCCACGACAGCGCCTCGCTTAGGATATGCGGAGTATGCCCCGCACAGGGCTGCGCGCAGGCGCGCTCGAAATAATCTCTCAGCGCGTCTTGGTAAGTGGGATGCGCGATACTTATCATCGCGCGAGCCCGCTCACGAGGGCATTTACCGCGCAGATCGGCGATGCCGTATTCGGTGATGATGACCTGGGTGTCGTGCTCGGTATGATCGACATGGCTCACGAATGGCACGATAGCGCTGATCGCGCCGCCTTTAGCGAGCGACGGGCTCAAAAATAGCGACAAATATCCGTTGCGAGCGAAGTCACCGCTACCGCCGATGCCATTTTTCATCTGCGAGCCCATGACGTTAGTGGAGTTTACATTGCCGTAGATGTCTGCCTCTAGCATGCCATTCATCGATACGACGCCAAGCCTTCTGATGAGTGCTGGCGAGTTGGAGACATCTTGCGAACGTAGTATGATGTGCTTGCGGTAGAAATCGATGTTTTTTTGAAATTCCTCGACACCTGCGAGGCTAAGCGATAGCGCTGTGGCACTTGCAGTGCCTACGACGCTTCTTTTGATGAGATCTAGCATGCCGTCTTGGATCACCTCGGAGTAGCACTGCAGCCCTTGATAGCCGGCGCCTTGTAGCGAGCTAAGCACGGCGTTAGCGACGTTGCCGATGCCCGATTGTAGCGGCAGTAGCTTCTTTGCGGGAAGTCTGCCACAAGCCTCCTCGTTTTTTAAGAATTTTACGACGTTGCGGCCGATCGCACTTGAAATTTCATCCACGGCAGTAAAATTATTGACGCGATCATGCGTCCTAGCCTCTATTACAGCGACTACTTTGGCAGGATCTACATGCATATAGGGGCTGCCTACACGATCGCCTACGTGCTTGATCGGCAGATCCTCAGCGTGCGGCGGCAGGCGCAGATCTGTAACGTCGTGAATGCCCTCAAGCTCAAGCGGCTGATAGTAATTCACTTCTAAAATCACGCGATCGGCGATATCGAGCCAGGCTTGGTTATTGCCTAGCGACGTGGATGGCACGAGCACGCCGCTTTCTTTAATCGCCACTACTTCGATCACAGCAAAGTTTAGATGCGGAAAAAAGCCCGCCTTAAGTTGCGCGGCAAGGCTTGATAGATGCACGTCCGCGTATCGCACGGCGCCGCTATTTATCGCACGGCGCATATCGGTATCCGTAAAAAACGGCGCGCGAAAGCTCACGGCACCTGCTTTTGCCAAAACTCCGTCTAAAAGCGGATCGGTCGATGCGCCTGTAAAAATTTCGATTTGATAGGGCTCGCCTTTTTCGTGCAGCGCTGTCGCTCGTTGTGCCAGGGCTTGTGGTAGCGCTAGCGCGCAGCCCGCCCCAACAAAGCCGCTAAAGCCCACCGATGCGCCATTTGGGATCAGTTCGCAGGCTTTCTCGGCGCTCATAATTTTTGATTTTAGATATTCGTTTTGCACGCGTGAGTTCATTTTCTGTCCTAGCCGTGATTTGGGCGAAATTATAATATTTTTGCGCTAAATTTCAAAATCTAAATTTCGTGCGCAAGCTAGGCTATAGAGCAAAATATGAGGCGCGGTCGGTTGGGATACGCCGCAAACGCTTCCGATCAGACTTTTTGCTTCGGCGGTTTGAAATACGCGCTTGCACAAGCGCTCAGTAAATAGGGTTTTAAGCGTGATTGAAGCTTAGTTTATAGTCTTGCTGCGATACTGCAAACGCTTATTGCGCACCCAATTTTGCGAAATCTAGACGCAAAATTTCATCGCATAATTTGTGAGCTGCGATATTTAAATTTAAGCTTCTTTTTGCAATTTAATCGCTCACCGCACTTAAATTTACATCCCCGCCTTGTAATTTTAAAACAGGTATTTTGAAATTTATCGCTCGTGGCGTTCAAATTCCGCGTCTAGCGAGCCTTGAACTCATATTTGAAATTGCATCGCTTGCGGTGCACGCATTTGCCCGTTACGCTTGAATTTTAATCCGCATTAATTGAAATTCTCGCTTCCTAAAATTATCGCCTCCTCGCACAAGACGGCAGTTTAAAATTTCAAATTTCGCGCTTTTTTTGGGGGCGGCTCGACGTAGATACGCAAAATTTTGATATTTTACGCTTGCAAAATTCTAAAAATTATATCATCGTCACGGATAGATTGCAGATTTTGTTTAAATTCTAGTTCTTAAAATTTTAGCCTGACCGTCACGCACGATTTGCAATTCAAAGAGCCCTGCCGCGTAAATTCTAATCTCTCTGAGCCCAAAAATTGACGCCGCTTAATACATGAATTTAAACGCGTTTT
>NZ_CALIJF010000321.1 GCF_938018035.1 uncultured Campylobacter sp.
GAGCGCATCCATGGTAAGGATGAGGTCTCGGGTTCAAGCCCCGATCGTGGCTCCAAATTAGAAATTTTTCAGAAATCGTGGCGCAACGTACGCCGCTTTTTATAGTGTAGTATAAAGTAACTTGCCGTATATGCACAAAAAAGCGTAGCTTCTGAGCGAAATCTAAAGATTTTTTATATCACCCAAAAATAGTCTTAAAATAAATCCTATCCACCAAAAATGTATTTTTGGAAGTTTTTGGTGTATACTGGAGATGTTGTGAATGATAAAATAATACGTAAAGAATACTTAGACCAATTAAAACTTTTGAAGGATCAAAAAGTGGTTAAGGTCATAACCGGCATTCGCCGCAGCGGGAAATCTACACTTTTAGAGATCTTTCGAGATGAGCTGAAATTACAGGGCGTAAAAACAAAACAAATCCAAAGTTATAATTTTGAAGATCCAGACCTAAACCAAGATTTAAACTGGCGAAGTATTTATGAAAAAATTTCTGCCAAGTTAGTGACTGGCGTCCAAAATTATATTTTTCTCGACGAAATTCAAAACGTCCCTGAGTTTGAAAAGTTAGTTGACGGGTTATTTATAAAAGATAATGTAGATCTTTATATTACTGGATCGAATGCTTTCTTGCTTTCTGGCGAACTTGCTACTTTATTGACTGGCCGCTACATCTCAATCCATATGTTGCCATTCTCGTTTAAAGAATATGTTCAAATGTTTCCAGACGAGCAAAATGAAGATCGTCTATTTGAGAAATATATGGCGAATAGTGCTTTTCCTGAAGTTATAACGCTTTCAAAAGTTAATGAAAAATTAAGCAATAATTATCTAAGAGATATTTATGAGACGATTGTCGGTAAAGACATCGCTAAGCGATATGAAATTCGGAACGAAGTCGATTTCGAGCGAGTAATAAAGTTTGTGTTTGACAATATAGGCAGTCCGCTTTCTGCGCGTAATATCAGCAACGCTCTGAAAATGGGAGGTAACTCAATTTTTCATGGAACGGTAATCAATTATCTTAAGTACTTAACAAAATCCTATTTGATTTATCCTGTTAGCCGTTATGATATTAAAGGCAAAAAACTGTTAACTACTAACGATAAATATTACGCAGTTGATCTAGGATTGCGCAATATTCTACTAAGCAATTCGCCAAAATCTGACATCGGACATCGTTTGGAAAATATTGTTTATCTAGAACTTTTGCGCAGGAATGAGGGCGAGATTTTTGTTGGTAAAACACAAGAAAGCGAAGTTGACTTTATTGTCCAGAAAATGAATGGCGAGCGAATTTATTATCAAGTGGCCTATCAAGTGAATGATCGCCCTGAAACTTTAGAAAGGGAACTTTTGCCATTTAAAAAGATCAAAGACAACTATACAAAGATGTTATTGACTATGGACTTAGTGCCAGAGGAGTTTGATGGCGTGAAAAAAATTAATGTAGTTGATTGGCTTTTGGGTAAAAATAGGGACTAAATAAGCTATGAAACTATTTCTAAAGATATTGAGAAAATACTAATGGTAAAATAGAAAGTGCTTTATATATATTCTTTAATCACTATTCTCAACCCGACCGAGTACTAGAGCTTGCAGGTAAACTTTTAGCTGCACGCAATAAATCGAGAAAACTGCATAAATTTGCCTTGGCTAATGACGCAGTAATTTGCATAGTCTCCTATAGTAAAAACGCCGCATTTTAAGCCTATATTCTACTTATCATTATCTATCGTCGGTAAAATTACCGTGATTAGCTCGTCGGTTTCTTCTTGCTTTTTCTGTTCGTCCTGGTCGTTGATACTGCGCGCAGATTCCGCCGGTTTATGTCTACCGGCGATTGCGAGCAGTGTGATTATCGCTAGTACAATTATTAATATTTCCATTCGTGGTAGTATTATATCATT
>NZ_CALIJF010000322.1 GCF_938018035.1 uncultured Campylobacter sp.
GCGAGCGCGTCCTGAACAGCCTCGGCGGCGCTTGCGGTCTGAGCGATCGTAGGCTTTGCGGTTGCAGTCTGCACGGCTACTACCGCCTGAACATTTTTGGTTTGATCGCTTGCAGGCTGCGCGTCCGTAGCTTGTGCGTTCAAAGTTTGGGTGGTCGCGGCTTGCGCGCTCGCTACTCGGCTCGAAGTTTGGATTGCTGCGGGTTGCGCGCCTACGTCTTGAGTTTGGGCAGCTGCGGATTGCGCATCTACGTCTTGGGCGCTTAAATTTTGTTGCTCGGCTACGGACTGCTTGGTCGCGACATGCTCTAACATGGGTTGCGCGGTTGCGGCTTGAGTGTCTGCTGGCCATGCCGCTGTTTGGACGTCGGATACTAGGTCGTTTGAAATTTTATCGCCGCTTGTAGCCGCTTCATTGCCTGCTTCGAGGTCGTCCAAAATTTCATCTACGTGCGCATCGGCGCCATATGCGGCAAGAAAATTATCACCGCTTTGGACGCTAAAATTTTCGTCGTTGTAAATCTCCGCACAGCGCGCCCGAGGCTGATCGCCGTCTAAGATTTTATCGCTCGCAATCTCGCCGTCGCGGAGGCTCGGGAGAAGTGAAGTCTTCGCGCCCTTTGGAATTTCTCCGCTTAAAATTTCATTCGCCGCGCCGCACCTTGTTTCGCAGGCAAGAGCTCCGCTGCTTTGAGGATAGTTTGAAATTTTACCCCTAAAAATTTCACCGTTTTGCGATCTGCCGTTTAAAATTTCGGCGGCAGCGAGGCTTTGTGAGCTTGGAATTTCGCCGTTATCTGAAATTCCGTCGCCATTTAAAATTTTGTTGCTGCTTGAAATTCCGCCATTTAAAATTTCACTGCCGCTTGGAATTCTGCCGCTGTTTGAAACGTCGTCGCGCTCGCCGAAATTTTCCGCGCCGCCCTCCTTGAGCTGCCTATTTAGCGCGGCTAGCATTCGCACGCTGCGCGGCGAGCTCTCGTGTAGCGCAAGCAGTACTGCCGCCTCGTCCGCGCGCAGTCCGCAGGCTAAAAGCGCATCCGCGCTTAGATATTTTTTGATCAGCTTTTGTGCCGCAGCGTCGCTCAGCGCGGCTTTGTATTTGGGCGCGATCCTGCCTGGCTCGCTCACGATTTTTGGGTTTACGAACTGCCACGAGCCGAAGCTCTCGTCGCATTTGCCGTGGATGAAAAATTTTTTGCCGCGCTTGAAGGCGCCGAAGTGCCAGCTTTTGGCGTTGAAGATCACGATTTTGATCTCGCGCTCCCAGCTGAGGCAGTGCGCCGTGACGATGAGCATCGAGCCGCGCCTGTGCTGGAAGAGGCACTCGACCTCCGCCGTGCTCTCGCCCGCGCACGGCGCGTCCCCCACGCTCAGATCGTCGAAGCTTTTGGGCAGAAGCAGCGCCAGATCCAAAAGCGTCGTAATGCCCGCCTTTTGCAGTGCCGCCGCGTCTTTTGCTTCAAAAATCAATTTTCATCCTTTAAATTTGATAGGCGTTTAAGCCCTCGCGCTGCGAAATTTTATACGCCGCAGTGGAAT
Source organism: uncultured Campylobacter sp. (assembly GCF_938018035.1). Lineage (GTDB taxonomy): Bacteria > Campylobacterota > Campylobacteria > Campylobacterales > Campylobacteraceae > Campylobacter_B. Next base: position 1,542 of record NZ_CALIJF010000322.1, read on the forward strand.
CGCTCGCCTAAATTTGATCGAAATTCTATGCGCCGCATCGAACGCTTGCTTAAATTTGCTCGAAATTTCGTTATTGCGGCAAATTTACTCGCCGGCTGCGCTTGTAAATTTTACTTACCTTGCGCGTATTTTGTTTGGCAGCCGTACTTTGCGGTGCACACCCGGTTTTAAAACGGCGCGCGAGCGCTTGAAATTTCATAGCACGATTTGCAAACCGAAAAAATTCAATTACGGCAGCTGCCGCCGCACGCCTTTTTAAATTTTACGGCGCGGCTTACAAACGGAGTGCGAAATCGGACTTTGATTTTGCGTGCTGAAATTTTACCGAACCGCACACGGCACCTTTAAATTTACCACTTTTGTAAGGCT
>NZ_CALIJF010000323.1 GCF_938018035.1 uncultured Campylobacter sp.
CAGGCGTTTGGCTATTACGCAAACCTTTATAAACGCCCTAATACTATCAGCTCCTATGCGAGTACGGCGTTTGAAGTCGAGGCCCAAAGACAAAACAGCAGGCGCCTGCACTCCAAAATTGCTATGAGCAACGAGGAGCTTTTGGCGGCGATGTAAAGCGCTTTTAAAATCTGCTAGCGGGCGGATTTTATAAGCGTTTGCTTAAATTTAGCCTACGGGCAAAGGAAAGAGCGATGAGTTTAAAAGAAAAATTTGGGGTATGCAAGGCTTATGGCATAACCCTAGGCAAGATCGCAGATGCGATCGGCAAGAGAGAAGGCACCGTTAGCGGCGTGCTAAACGGCAAATATGACTCTTCTAAAAGCGAGCTATATGCCGCCGCGATCGAGGCGTTTTTAGATAAGGTAATTGCCGCTAATACTCCCAAAAAAGAGGCACAAAATGGCGGAGTTTGGCTAAGCCTGGCACAGCAAAAGATCAAGGAGCGCATCTATAAGATGGAGCAGACGAAGCTTAGCTTTTTCGAGCTCATTTTGGGCGAAAGCGGTATGGGCAAAACCTATCTACTTCAAAAGCTTACGGGCGATCTCGGCGGTATCTACGTAAAGGCTAGAAAGAGCCTAAGCGCCAGCGCATTTATGAGTTTACTGCTGCGAGCCGTAGGCGAAAAGCCTAAGGGTAATACGGACGATAAATTCGAGCAGTTTTGCGAGGCGATCGCGAACTTAAAAACACGTCTGATAGTAATCGACGAAGCCGATCTTTTCGTGCGCGATAACGATCTGACCTTTGAGCGAAAATTTGAGCTTTTGCGCGAGATCTATGAGTTTAGCAAACGCGAAAACCTAGGCATAGCCGTAATTGCCGTAGGTATCGGAGTGCTTAAAAAGCGTATCGATAGGCTAGGAGGCTATCTGCAAAGCAGGCTTACCTACTCGCCGGAGATGACGCTCAGCCGCGACGAGCTCATTAAAATCGGCGAGCTAGCAGGTATTGATGCGGAAGGTAGCAAATGTGTATTAACTCCAGGGAAGTGGCGGAGTTTTTAGCCGAGGGGCAAAACGCAAGGCTATATGAGAAAACGGCGCTAAATTTAGCCCTAGGCTACGAACAAAAAGTAGCCGCTAATTTAGTTTATCACGTACGAAAAAGATAAGGGGTAAAAAATGAAAATTTCAAAAGATACAAATATGAAAATGAGCGATCTAAAAGCCTGCAAAGATGAGATCATAATCGCGCACTCATTCTATTTCGCACCCCGCGGGGCTGGATTGCAAAGATGAGAAAGCGCGAGAGCATAGTGGTACCGATCCCGCACTTCCGTCGCGGATTCGGGACGATCTGGAGCTAAGGCTTTGATTTTAAATGGCGCCCCGTGCGGGCGTCTTATAAAGTCAAATAAAGGAGTGGATATGAAATTTCCTAAAGAGCTTGAAGCAAAACGCACCAAGTGCATAGTATACACCCGTGTGATGGGCTACTTGCGCCCGGTAGAAAGCTTTAATATCGGTAAAGTGGGCGAACACAAAGAACGTGTGCTATTTGAAGAGAAAAAAGATGAGAGCCACACTAAGTAGGCGCGATAAGCGGAAGCAAAAGGAAGGGTGAAATGCAAAGAATTCAGGGCTACCGCACGGACAAGGTATGCGCCGAGCGGGTGAGGATGCTAAAGGGTGATGCGGATGTAGCTTACCGCGAGCTTGCGGCGATGCTAGGTATCAGCGTCGAGCGCGTCGCGATGATAGAGCGCACGGCGCTTGCGAAGCTTAGGCACCCGAAAAACCGCAAGAAGTGGATGGAGATATTTGAAACCATCGCCGAACTTGAGCGCTGCGAAGCTCAAAGGCTCGGTAGCGGCTGGAGCCTGAAAGGAACGAAGAATTGAAGCTAAAGGATTTGATAAACCTAAGCGCGCAGGATTATAGCGCCGCGGCTCTGCGCGAATTACACGCAAAGATGAGCGCCACCGTGCCTGATATGGTAAGCGTAGGTATTCGCTCGGTGCGTCGCGATGAAATAAAGGGCGGGCAGCTTGTAAA
>NZ_CALIJF010000324.1 GCF_938018035.1 uncultured Campylobacter sp.
TACAACCGCCGCAACAAACGCAAACTAATCGAAACGATCGCGGGAAACAACGAGTGAGAATTACTAGGTAAAATTCTGCGGTGCCGCGCGGAATTAATGGGTGTTAAGTTCTAAAGTGCAAGCGACCATTGTGCCTCTTTATATACGATTTTAAAACAGCAGCGAATTCCTGCGGTCTTTCTTTTGCGGGCCAGTGTTTACAGCCTTGCATTATATAAATTTCGCAATTAGGTATTATTTTGCTCGCCTGGACGGCTCCTTCTAGCGGGATTAATTTATCCAAAGATCCGTGGACCAATAATACTGGGATTTTAATCTCATTAAGTCGAGAGAACAGATCGGTTGCAACTCCTTCCTTTTTTATCTCGCTTCGCTGAAACGAAATAAAAGCTCTGTCGGCGTCCGGTTTTTTCATCGCTTCGATTATTTCGCAAACCAATTCATTGCTAATCTTGGACTTATCACCGAAAAGATTATATCTAAGCGAGAATTTGATTATAGATGGAAATTTACAAACCAAAGCGTTTAAATTATCATTTAGCCTTGAATGCACGAACCAGTACAAAAGCCTATGACGTGGTAGCTTTTTAAATAATCCCCATGCATCGAGCGGCACTAGAATTTTTATTAACTCAGGATAGTTCAAGCTCAAATTTATACTAATACCGCCGCCTAGCGAAATACCAACCAAAACTATAGGTCCATCGCTTAATTTCTCAATAAAGGCTTTTAAGATTTCCGTATAAAATTTTAAAGAATACTCGCCCTTTATCTTATCACTATCGCCGTATCCCGGTAAATCGGGCACTATGACGCGATATTCGTTGCTAAGTAGTGGTATGATCTCTTTCCACGAAAGCATTGCAGAATCAACCCCGCCTCCGTGTAGCAAGAAAATGCTCTCGCTCGCATTGCCCGCACTATAATAGACTATATTTATGCCATTTATATCAACGTTATTCTTCTGCATCGCGGCGCGCCTCCTTCGATTTAAGATAAAATTTTACGCCAGTTCAGTATATATGGAATTTATCATATTAAATTTAATTCCATTTGAAAC
>NZ_CALIJF010000325.1 GCF_938018035.1 uncultured Campylobacter sp.
CAAAGGTCAGCGCGACATAATCAAGTAAGCTTTAAAATTTCGATGAAATTTAAGCGGCGAAATTTTGAAATTTATTGGATTTATAGGTGCCAGAATTTTTAAAATTTAATCGATCTGCGTCGGTAAAATTTTTAAATTTATTGGATTTGAAGTGGTGGAATTTTAAAATTTTTTTGATCTGCATAGCGGATTTTAAATTTTAAAATTTGCGCGTTCCGCAGCTCGCGCTTGTGCCTCTGTGGCTATGACAAGGCGGACGGTTTATACGGGATGCGCGGATGCGATCGAAGCCTCTTGCAGCGCGGGAGGCGTTTTAAAAGTAGTGCTCGGTGGGTATGAACAGCGCGTTTTGCAGCTTGCATTTGTGACGTGTTCGCTGTCTAAATTTATAAGGTGTAGTTTAATTGCGAGCTGTGTTCTTGGCGCCAAATTTTAATCGCGGCGTGAAATTTTAGAGTGCAAGCGGAGCAGAAACAGGGCAGGGTTCTAAAATTAAGTGCTAAAAATTTTGCGGTTTTAAATTCTATAAATTTACAAAGACCGGCAGAATTTAAAATTTTAAAATTTCGCTTCTTTTTGGATTTTGAAATTTTGAAATTTGTCGCAGCGGATCTGGATTTTAAATCGCGCCGCGCCGACATGAAACGTCTTGCGACTACACAAGCAGAAGAAGTTGCTGCAGATTTGGCTTGTCGCGCGCGAGTACATGAGTGGAAAGTTGGTCGCGCGCTGAAAGCCAGTAGTGGAGTATTGCGGTCGCGCGTTGCGGTTAATTTGTGGCGCGAGTGCTCGTATCGCACACCAGATACTGAGCGGTGTAACAAAGCTGTTTGGCACGCTGTTTTGTATGGGAGGCGTATTTTTGCAGTGTGCGGTGGGTACATTTGCGGTATGTTTTACGATGCGAATGTGCTTACATGCTCTGCGGCGCAAAATTTTAAACGGAATTTGTGTCGCTGCGCGCATAAATAAATTTGCGCTATAGCGGCAAATAAATTTAAAACGAAATTTCGCACCGTCTGCGAGTATAAACGCGTTTTTGCAGCGAAGTCGTATTTTGCAGTGTGGCTGTATTGCAAGATGCGGCGCGTTTTACGTTGTCCGTGCGCTGAAAATCGATCGGCATGCTAGCAACGCGTAGCGTAATTCGCAACTACCGCGCGCTACCAGTGCGTAGCGTTAAGACCTTGCGACTGCCTTTGTGTTGCTTGTGTGCGATTTTGCGTAGTTGTGGTTTGTAGCCGCGTTTATCGTGCGTAGAAAGTCGCCATGATATGCCTGCCAGAGTAAAATGCACCCGCCTGTGTATAAAAGATAGTGCGAGGTTACGCTCTACGGCGTGGTAGCGCGTGTCGAAAGGCTGCGCGATATGTGAGAGCAAAATGCACGTTTAAAAAGCGGTGTGGATTGCGCTTCGCGGTGCTCTATCTGCAGCGTGCGTCAAAAGTCGTCGCTATATGTTAGAATAGAGCGTAGGCAATACGCGTCTTACGGGATAACGAGAGATCATGCCTTGTGGCGCGCTATCCCGTAGCGTGCGCCATAAAGCCGCCTATGTGTGAGAAAAATAATGCGCGCCGCGCGTCAAAGATGCACGATCGCATTGCGTGCCAAAAGACAATGCGCGGTCGTGTCGTACGCTTTTTAAAAGGCGGTGCCACGATCGGTGCCGTGCGGCACGGGCGTGATGCAAGATTTGAGCCTCGTGCGGCAAACGAAGCGTGCACGGCGCACGTAAATGCGAATAAATTTTAAAATGGAGAGATGATTGAGAACCGATAAATGGCTATATTACTTCACCTGCGCGCTCATTACGATCGGCATGATATTTTCGCTGTCGCTGAGCTCATATACGGTGCTTCTGCTGGGTGCTACACCACTGCATTTTTTTTATCGTCAGTGCGCGGTAGGGATCGCCTGCATCGCGGTGATGTGGATCGTCTCTCGCGCCGATCCCGATAAATGCCTAACGCCGGTGTGCATGTCGCTTTTTGCGATCATGGGGATTTTGATGCTTGCGATGGGCTTTTTACCCAAATCCTTGGTCGCCGACGTAAACGGCGCGGCGCGCTGGATCAGACTGCCGTTTTTTAACCTCGCGCCGGTGGAATTTTTCAAGGTGGGCTTCATCTACTTTTTGGCGTGGAGCTTCTCGCGCAAGCTCGATCACTCCAAAAAAAGCATCGGGCGCGAGATCGCGACGCTGCTTCCTTACGTAGCGCTTTTCGGCTTTGTGGTGATCCTAGTCGCCATCGTACAAAATGATCTGGGGCAGGTCGCGGTGCTGGGGCTTACGATGATTTTTATGTCGCTTTTTGCGGGCACAAGCTTCAAGCTCATCGGCTTTAGCTTTATGGGGATTTTGGGGCTTGCTTACGTTTTTATCGTCACGAGCGCGCACAGGGTCGATCGCGTGCGCTCGTGGTGGGGCGGAGTGCAGGATTTCGTACTGTCGTTTATGTCGCCGGAGACAGCTGCCGGGCTGCGTATAGAGGACGCTAGCGCGCCGTATCAGGTCGGACACTCACTAAATGCGATAAACAACGGTGAGTTTTTCGGGCAGGGGCTTGGGCTCGGGAGCTTTAAGCTAGGCTATCTGAGCGAGGTGCATACCGACTTCGTGCTCGCAGGTATCGCCGAGGAGTGGGGATTTGTCGGAATTTTGCTCATCGTGGCGCTATTTTATGCGATGCTATTTCGCATCTTTCAGACCGCGAGCAAGTCGCCTAGTAACGTAAATTTCCTCTTTTGCCTGGGTATCGGCTTTATGTTTTTCTTTTCGTTCATTATCAACTCCTACGGCATCACGTCGATCTCGCCGGTTAAGGGTATCGCCGTGCCGTTTCTAAGCTACGGCGGCAGCCACCTGCTCGCGGCGTCGTTTGCGGTGGGGCTCGTTTTGATGGCGTCGAAAAGGGCGAAATTTTAAAGCTTTTGCGGGCTTTAGGAGAGCGCGATTTAAATTTAGGCGTAAATTTAGAGCCGAATTGCGCTTAAAATTCTACGCCGAAGCGCGCCGCGACTTAAATTTAAGCGCGAAATTTTATAAATTTAAAGGAAAAGTATGGTCATAGCAATCAGCGGCGGCGGCACCGGCGGGCATCTGATAATCGCTAAAAATTTAGCCGCCCATCTTGCGAAGCAGGGCATCAGGGCGATCTTTATCGGCTCAAACCGCGGGCAGGATCGCGCGTGGTTTGAAAAGAGCGAGCTTTTCGCGCGCACCTATTTTTTGCAAAGCTCGGGCGTCGTCGATAAAAAGGGCTTTGCCAAGCTAGCCTCGCTGCTAAATATCCTGCGCCTCTCGCTTGCGGCGCGTAAAATTTTAAAGCAAAACGGCGTCCGCGCGCTCATCAGCGTGGGCGGATACAGCTCGGCGCCCGCATCCATCGCGGCGATCCTTTCTCGCGTGCCGTTTTTTATCCACGAGCAAAACGCCGTTTGCGGGCGGCTCAACCGCCTGCTGAGGCCATTCGCGCGGGCGTTTTACAGCTCCTATGAAAAGCCCGCGTTTGCTTATCCGATCGCGGATATTTTTTTCGAGACGGCGCGGCCGCGCACGGCGCTTAAGAGGGTCATCTTTTTGGGCGGCTCGCAGGGGGCGAGCTTTATCAACTCGCTTGCCGTGGAGCTTGCGCCCAAGCTTTTGAGCCTCGGCTACGGCTTGATCCATCAGTGCGGCGAGCGCGAGTTTGAGCGCATCTCGCAGATCTACGCGCAGCAGGGCCTAGATGTACAGCTCGTGGGCTTTTGTAAAAACATGCACGAGCTCATCGCAAGCGCCGATCTTTGCGTCGGACGTAGCGGTGCCAGCACGCTGTGGGAGCTCTGCGCAAACGGCCTGCCTGCGATATTCGTGCCGTTTCCGTTCGCGGCGGCGGATCATCAGTTTTATAACGCGAAATTTCTTAAAGAGCGCGGGCTTTGCGAAATTTTACGCCAGCAGGACGCAAGCGGCGAGCGGATCTTAGGCTTGATTGAGAGCTTTGACGTGGCGCGCGCGAGCAAAGGGTTGCTTGAGTTAGCGGATCGAAACGGCGCGCAAGCGATCATTGGCGACCTAATGAGTAAAATTTAAGGTGTTTCTGTTTTTTATTCCTGCGTTTTGCGCGCAAATTTCATCGTAGGGCAGGGCGAATAAATTTCAAAATTTACTTTTTGTGCGCTTTGTTACGCGTAAATACGGCACAATAGGGCAAAATATGATGCTTTGAGAACATAAGGCTAAGTAAGACGGCTACGTAAGGATCGGCGAAAACGAGAGCGGCGGAAATTTAAATTTGATTTGGGAAAATTTGAGCGGATTTACCCGAACGCAAATTCGGCTCGGGTAATTTTAAGTCTATTTTAATTTTTCATACAATTCACAAGTGAGTTGCCAAAAATCTTTATTGCTTGGATTTTGTGCTTCTGAGTCGTTTTTACCCAACTCGCAAGCCTTTTTGTAATATTTAACAGCCGTATTCTTATTGCCTAAAGCAATATTATATGCACCAAGACTCGAGCATCCTCGCCAATTGTTTTTATTGCAAGCGTATTTATAGCAAGATACGGCTTTTGTTATATCTTTTTTCACGCCATATCCATTATTGTACATTATCCCAAGATTGTTACATGCCATAGGGTCTCCAATATCGCAAGTCACTTTCAATAAGCGAGCCGCTTCTTTATAATTTTGTTCAATCCCGGCAATCCCCTTATAATACATAGCTGCGAGATTTCCGCAGCTTTCAATAAAATATTCATTTTTTTGAACAGCTTTGTCCATTTTGCAAACTTTTTCAAAATAGTATTTTGCTTTTTTGTAATCTATCCTTTCTCCGCCAACCATAAAGTAATATTCACCGATTGCCGTGCAATACTTTAAATTTCCACCCTCGCACTCTTTATCGAAATATTCGATTTGAGCTTGTGTTAATTCTTCAGCAGAAAACGCCAAATTCGCTAGAACTGCCAAAACCAAAATTACTTTTTTCATTCTTTTCTCCTTTGAAATTATTTGTGAATGCAATATGCTAAACACGCAAGTAGAGCCATTATTATGAGCAAAAGAACAATCAGAATAGGAAATCCTATCTTTTTATCTAATTTCTTATCGTGCCAAGTTATTGTTGCATAGACAATAAAGCCTGCTACAGCTATAGTTAATACATTAATCCATAAATCTTTATCTAATATATTAGCCCATGCGCCGCCTACTATACCGCCCAAAATCGATAAAGAAACCTGGACAAAAGCTTCATTTTCTTTATCTCCATTTATATTTTTCGTTTCACTTTCTTTCTTATTGTTGTCCATGCCGTTTTGGGTCAAGGCTTTGTTCCCGTTAATCTTATCCTCAGCCATATTTTTCCTTTCAACCAAAAATTTAGCGCATTCTATCCCCCCACTTAAAAATCTATAAATTTAATTATCGATTTTCCATTTT
>NZ_CALIJF010000326.1 GCF_938018035.1 uncultured Campylobacter sp.
GCGCGCATAGCGAGGCGCCCTGCGCCGAGCGTAAGCGCGCCTCTTGACTAAATATAATAGATATGTGTTGTTTTCATATTTTAGGGATTTTGATAATGTATGGTATAACTAAAGAAGATAAAATTTTTCTTTCGGAGCGTTTAAAACTCCAGCAGAAATTTCTCGATGAGAATTTTGTTTCGTTTGATGATGTTGCCTTGCCGTTGTCGTCGTTCTATTTTAGCTCTTGGCATAATCCTGCACGTTATATTGCGGAGCTTAATACTCGTGTTTCGTCTATGGAACAATATGCTTCTGATCGTAATTTAGAGCCTATATTTTGCGTTTTTACGCTTCCTAGCGTCTATCATTGCAAGAGGTCTATAAAGCTTAAAAACGGCGGATATAGGCTTGTGCGTAATGAAAATTTTATCGATGATGAGGAACATAGCATTTGTGCGGGGGCTCATCGGCTTCAGTTGCTTATTCGTAGCATTATGAATTCTGTAGTGGTTCGCGAAATTCCATCTGAGGACAGATGCTATATTACTACCAAAGAACCTCATAAGGATGGCACTTGTCATCTGAATTTGCTTTTTTTCGTTCCTGTTGAATTTAAAGAGCGTGTAATACATATTATAAAGAAACGCTTTATTTCTGATGAAAATAGGATTGAAACGAATATTCGCAATGCTACCGGGTATATTATGAAATATATTTTCAAGACTTTGGATGATCTGCGAGATAATCCGTCTATTGAAAATTTAAGCGACATTTCATTTTGGTATTTAAAACACCATATTCGCCGCGTCACTATGTCAAAGACCTTTATTAGTCTTGAAATTTATCGTAAGGTTGGCGGTAAATTTAGCCTTATTGAGCTTACTAAGAATTATAGCTTGGGTTTGCTTACGGTGCTTTGCGACACCGATAGCAAAAAGCCCGTTTTAATCTATGATAACGATTTCGGGGATTTATGGGTTAAGAAAAAGACACAAGTTTTTAATCCTTGCGGTAAAATCCAGTCTCACGAGTTAAAATCTATTCAAAGTTTCTATAATAGCGGTATTAAGCCAGTTTATTACAACCCATATAAGATATTTCGCACCGCCTGGAAAGATATGAGCGACGAGCGTCTAAAATTATACTGGCGCGATAATTGCAAAGAAATGACCGATGATATTCTAAGCGTTCAAGATTACGCTATGCTTGAGAATGAGATGATTGAGCGCGGGTTTCTGCAGAGGTATAAAAATCATATCAGATATTTTACCGAGCATGCTTTAGAGGATATTAGAGAGCTAGAATTCAAGTATTCCAATAACGGCGTTATGCCGTATCCGTTTTAGGAGTTTTACGATGTTGCTTAACGAGCTTTTTAATGATTACGTAGAATTTTACGAGCTAATACTTCGTAAGCATACTCTGGAGAGCGATATATCGATGTATAAGAAGCATATTGCTTCAACCTTGGGCAAAAAAGATGTGAGCGATATAAGTTTTTTGGATATTCAGAGGCTTTGTAACGGCTTAATCAAGGTTGATTATAAAATCAAGACCGTTAAAAATATCCTTGCAAAGCTGCACGTAATCTTTAAATTTGCTCAAAAGCTTGAGCTTATAGCTAAAAATCCCTGCGACTTCGTTGAGCTACCTAAATTTGATAATAAGCGATACTTTGATTATCCGCTATCCGTCCAAAGGCAATTTATAAAAGCTATATGTGAAAATGAAGCTGATAGCGCCGATATATTCTTTTTTCTGCTTCACGGTAGGCGTAAAAATGAAGTATTAAGCTTGCGCTGGAGCGACGTAAATTTAAAAACTAAAACTTACGTCATACCTTTTCAAATCAATAAAGCTAAGCGCGATATGGTCTATTCTATGAGCGATGAACTTTATAAAAGGCTACTAAAGCGCTATATATCCGCAAAACAGAATAATCAACTAAATAGCTACGTCTTTGTTAATCCTGCTACTGGGGCAAAATTTGTTGATCTGCGTAGAAGTTGGAATTCTTTGCTTAAGCGAAACAATTTACCCAAAATCAGGCTTCATGATATACGACACCTTATCGGCACGTATTGCATTAATTATCTTAAGCTACCGATTGAGCAAGTGAGTTTTACTCTGGGGCATACTAATATTATTACTACGCAAAAATATATTACGGCTAACATAAAGCAATCGAAAAGCACTATCGAAAATTTGATAATTTCTGCTTTGGAAAAATAAGAATATTTTAAGATTTTATCAAATGCCCTTGTAATGGGTGTTTGGTTGCAGAGGGTGGATTTGAACCACCGACCTTCGGGTTATGAGCCCGACGAGCTACCACTGCTCTACTCTGCGATACGAGAAGCACAAATGAATTTTAAAATATCATTCGCGATTGGATGGGGTAGGAGGATTCGAACCTCCGAATGATTGGACCAAAACCAATTGCCTTGCCGCTTGGCTATACCCCAGCTTTTAAAAAGCAAAAGTGTATTATACATAAATTGTCATTATAAGTCAAGTCCGTAAATAATAAAATATCAATATTTATTTTGCAAAATTATCTATATTTAGATAAAACCGTATGCTGTGCCCCAAGATAAGTATTAAAATTCTAGAAATCATATAGATTTACAAAAAAAATAGCAAGCAGGCTTAAAAAATTTATAAATTTGCAGATCAAATAGCAATACTAAATACTGAAATAAAAAAGCCCTAGCCGAAGCTAGGGCAGAATGATAAGATTATTAAGATAATCTACTATTCGTATTGAACACCTTTACCACCAAATTTGTAGCTACCTGCACTCTTATTACCGGTAGTGCTTGCAATAATTGATTTAACCTGAGATACGCCAGGCATTGCCCATACTCTCTTGCATAGATCACCGCTATCTATAACTGACATTTTAGCTTCACCTGCACCTTGATCGTATCCAGTTACAGTCAAGCAAGTCTCTTTTTTCACTTTAATAGGGTTTGGTACGTTAGTCATTTTCGCTGTATCGGCTTCGTCAGTACCAGCAAATGTGCCTTGTGATGTATAGTAAGAACCTAGGTCAGTTATAAGTGTCTGAATATTTGTAGCTGCCTTAGAAACCTCAGCGTCATCACGAGTAGCTGCAAGTCTTGGAATAGCAACAGCTGCCAAAATACCTAAAATAACGATAACGAAGATCAACTCGATCATAGTAAAACCTTTTTTCATGGTTTACTCCTTAAATAAAATTCATCCCGCATACCTATATGCGAAACTTGGCGTAATTATAGAGAAAAATTTAAAAATTGTCAATAGTTTTTGGCAAATTTTTTACAATTTATTTACAAAATCCGATTTTGCGGGCATTTTAAAATCAAAATTTTAAGCCCATTCGACCTATATAATGTATTTTGACGACGCCTCTGCACATTGATACTATAAAAATTATTCGCTTTCATTATCGTGCGTCACGATAAACCAAATGACTATTCGATATACAGGACACTACAGTCCGTATCTCTTAGTAAGAATTCCGTACTCCTCTACGCGTCTATCGCGCAAAAACGGCCACCAGCGGCGCACGTTTTCACATCTTTGCATATCGATGGTTACGACTTCACATAGCTCGTCGGTGCTATTTGCACGAAACAGCTGCTCGCCCTGCGCGCCAAAAACAAAGCTATTGCCCCAAAATCTAATCCCCTCTTCGCTGGCAAGCTGGTCTACGCGCTGTTTATTCGGCAGCACCTCTAAAGTTTCGCCGTTAAATTTGATCTCTATCGAAATCTTTAAATTCTCTCGCGCCGCCTCATTTTTCGCGGGCAAAATTTCACCGCCGATCGCCATTTTGCCGCTATCCGTTAGCGCCCCGTTATTAAAAGATAAAATTCCGCCCTCGCTTAAAATTTTACTATCGCCGCCTGCATCTACGGAGCGCAAAATTTTATCGCTGGCTGCTCCACCGTCGCTTGCTGGCGAAATTTTATTTCCCCCGGATAAAATTTCATCCGGCGAGACTTCGCTAAGCGCGGCGCTTTCAAAGCCTACGCGATTTACGGCGATTACGGGCAGGGAGTTTGCCACCGCATGCCCACGCTGTACCGCAACCCAGGCTTCCAGCTGGCGCGCTTTTTCGTCCTCGCCGTCGCCGTCAAACCACCCGATCGCGGTCGGATATATGAGCAGCTCGGCGCCCCGTAGCGCCATCGCGCGCGCCGCCTCTGGATACCACTGATCCCAGCACACGAGCACGCCGAGCCGTCCCACGCTCGTATCTATGGGCTCAAAGCCCAGATCGCCTGGCGTGAAATAAAATTTTTCATAAAACTGCGGATCATCGGGAATATGCATCTTGCGGTACTTGCCGGCGATCCTACCGTCGCGCTCGAAGACCACGGCGGTATTGTGATAGAGCCCCGCGGCGCGGCGCTCAAAAAGCGAGCTTACCAGCACGACGCCAAATCTCTTCGCCACCTCGCTCCACAGCCGCAAATCGCACTCGAAATCCTGCGCGTAGTCGAAATTTTCGGTATTTTCGCGCTGGCAAAAATAATGCGTCTGATGAAGCTCTTGCAAAACGATTAACTGCGCGCCCTTCGCCGCCGCGCGCGCGATGAGTTCGATACTGCGCGCTATCGTGCGCGCCTTGGTACCTTCAAATTTATGCGAAATCAGCCCAACTTTTAAAATTTTCATATTTTTCCTTCGATCTAAATTTAAAGCCTGAATTTATTCATGCACGAGCAGTGCAGCGAGCCGTTTTGGCGGATGAAAACGCGCGCGTTCACCCCCACTACTTCGCGATCCGCGCACGCCGCTCGCAGACGCGACAGCGCCAGCTCGTCCGCCGCGCGGTTTGGATCGTGCGGATCTGCGGGGTCTGCGTAGGTAGGCACGATGAGCGCGCCGTTTAAAAAGACGAAATTTGCATACGTCGCGGGCAGCCTGCGCCCCTGATAAAAGATCGCGCGCGGGATCGGCAGTTCGATCACGTCGTATCCGAGCGATGAAATTTCATCCTTCATCGCGCCAAGCTCCGCATAGTGCAGATCGCTCGGATCGTCGCACGACGAAATAGCCACAGTGCGCGGGCTTAAAAAGCGTGCGAGAGTATCGACGTGACTGTCGGTGTCATCGCCCTTTATGAAACCGCGCTCGAGCCAGATTATGTTTCTTAGCCCGAAAATTTCACGCAGCCGCGCGTCCAACTCGGCCTTGCTTAGGGAGTTACGATTTTCGTTTAGCAAACACGCGCTCGTAGTCAGCATCGTGCCCGCGCCGTCAAAATCGACGCTGCCGCCTTCTAAGATCAGATCCACGTCTCGTAGCGGACGCTCGCTCGCGGCGTAAAATTTTGGATTTAACGCATCGTCCTTGGCGCTTGCAAATTTGCCGCCCCAGGCGTTGAAACGAAAATTTAGCCCCGTGATTTTATCGCCCTCCTCTACGTCGATCGCTCCGTAATCGCGAATCCACGTATCGTCGGTATCGATTTGCGCGAAGCTCGCGTTTGCTAAGCCGCCGCAAATTTGCTCAAAATCCTCGCGGTTCGGCGCGATCGCGACGACCGGCTCAAACCTCGCTGCGGCGGCGATAAAGCTGCGATAAGCCGCCCGTATCTTGCCCAAATACGGCGCCCAGTCGGTGCGTGCGTGCGGCAAAGACACCAAAAGCGCCTCTTGCTCTTCCCATTCGGCGAATGCTCTCATTTTTGCTCCAAGATTAAAATTTCACGGATTATAGCGAAGCTCGGTTTAAAAAGATATTTGTGGATGGTGCGCCCGGAGGAATTCGAATCCCCGACCTTTTGAACCGCAATCAAATGCTCTATCCAGCTGAGCTACGAGCGCACGAAATAAAAGAAAACGGGATTATAGCGTTTTTAGCTTAAATTTAACCAAAAAGGCGGTTTAAATTTCGACATGCGATAAATTTCAGCTCGCTCAAAATTCCGCAAGCTCAAACCCGAAATGCCCTAAAATTTTACCGCTTCGTAGCCCAAATCCTACGCACAATAAATAAAATTTAAATACTTTTTTGCTACCATAACGCAAATTTCAAAAACGGATACGCAAATGAATAAACGAAGTTTCTCGTCGCGCTGGGCTTTCATCATCGCCTGCGTGGGCTCTGCCGTGGGTATGGCAAACGTCTGGGGCTTCCCCTACAAACTCGGCACGAACGGCGGCGGCGCGTTTTTGCTGATCTATCTATTTTTTATCGCGCTATTTTCCTATGCGGGGCTTAGCGCCGAGTACGCCATCGGACGCCGCGCCAGAACGGGCACTTTGGGCTCTTACGAATACGCGTGGAAAAGCCGCGGGCTAGGCACCGTCGGCAAGATCATCGGCTGGCTGCCGCTTGCGGGCTCGCTGTGTATCGCTATCGGCTATGCAGTCATCATCTCATACGTGCTTAAAGCCCTAGCACAGGCCATAGGCGGCTCGCTGATGAGCGTGGATACGAACACCTGGTTTGAATCCTTCGCGCTAACGCCCTATTCGGTCGTGCCGTTTCACTTTATCGTCGTTGCAGGCACGCTTTTTACGCTGTTTTTCGGCGCGCACAGTATCGAAAAAACCAACAAAATCATGATGCCGCTATTTTTTATCCTTTTTGCGGTGCTTGCGGTCAAGGTCGCCATGCTACCGGGCTCGGGCGCTGGGTATAAATTTCTATTCACGCCCGATTTCGGCAAGCTTAGCGATCCGATGGTGTGGATATCTGCGATGGGACAGGCGTTTTTCTCGCTTTCGATCACGGGCTCGGGTATGATCGTTTACGGCGCGTATCTGCCTAAAAACGAAGACGTCGTCTCGGCTGCGAAAAATACGGCGTTTTTCGACACGCTTGCGGCGATGGTGGCCGCGCTCGTAATGATCCCTGCGGTCTTTGCGTATCACACCGATCCCGCCGCGGGTCCGGGGCTGCTTTTTGTGACGCTGCCTAAAATTTTACAAGATATGATCGGCGGGCAAATTTTTGCGATCATCCTCTTTACGGCGGTGATCTTCGGCGGAATTTCATCGCTTCAAAATATGTTTGAAGTCGTCGCCGAGTCCTTGATGCATAAATTTCCGCGCCTGAACCGCACCTGCACGCTCGTGCTTTTGTGCGTGATCTGCTTCGGCGTGGGTGTAAATATGGAAGCGATCGTCAAATGGGGGCCGTGGATGGACTTCGTCTCGATCTACATCATCCCGATCGGCGCGGTCATCGGCGCGGTTTCGTGGTTTTGGGTGATCAAAAAAGATGAAATTTTAGATGAAGTAAATTCGGGAGCATCCAAGCGATACGGTGCATTTTGGTACAACGTAGGGCGCTTTTTATACGTGCCGCTGGCGATGTTACTTTGCATAATCGCGCTAAGCATGCATATTTCGTTTTGAGTTAAATTTTATCATCGAAGCATGAGATTAAAATTTAATCTGTAGTGAATCAAAGGATCGATTGTATGAGCGATTTAGAAAACGAAAATTCCCCAAAGCCCAAATTGCGCGAATGGGATTCGAGACCTACGAAAATCCGCGAAAAATCCAAGCTCTCTAAATTCGCAGAATATTCGATGCCTATTTATGCGCTTATATCTTTATCGGTGTTTTTTATACCGATAAAAGTTTTAGATAAAAGCGAAGCCTGCGCTAGTTTCGTTAAATTTATGAAAGGAATTTTTCCGAATATCGAAGCCTTTGAAGCTATTAGCGCAATGCCCCAGGTTACGGCTTTTTACGTAAGTTTTATGTGGATTTGGGTAATTGTTTGCTCGGCTTTGATGATTTATCTTAGTTTTTACAATATGCCAAATATCTATGATTTAAAAGTTTTTCCAAAAGGAATTCCCGCTATTATATTTACGTTTTTCTTAGGATATCTGGGAACTACGTATTATTATCTAGGCGAAATGGCTACGGGAGAAATAAGCTTCGGACTAAAAAGCTTTAACCTATATTTTGCCTCGAAAATTAAGATGTATTTTTGGATTACATTTTTTTCTCTATGGTTTATTGCCGGTTGCGGCGTTGGTTCTTGGGGTTTGATTTTTACAATCTGTGGTTTTAAAAATTTGAAAAAATATTAATCAAAAGATTTGAAGAATGGGTTACCTTATAGGCGATAAGCTGATCGACATCGGGCTCATTTTGTTTTTCGGCGGTTTTGGTTTTGTATGCTATATAAACGGCGTATTGGGCATCGGCAAAGACTATATGCAGCGCAATAAAATAGACTTCGTGCGCTGGATGTTTA
>NZ_CALIJF010000327.1 GCF_938018035.1 uncultured Campylobacter sp.
AAACAAAGCGCGCTGCATGCGCTAAAGTACAAGCTCGCCCCTGCCGCGGAGATCATCACGCCCAACGTGCGCGAGGCCGAGGTTTTGGCGGAGATGAAAATTTCAAGTTTAGCCGATATGTGCGCCGCTGCGGTTAAAATTTCGCAGTTTTTCGGCGGCGCGATTTTGATCAAAGGCGGCGATCTTGCGGGCGCGAGCGCGACTTGCATTGCGGCGGAAGCGGATGCGGTGCAAAATTTTAAAGCTTTTGGGCGCGAGACGAGCGAAAACGGGGCGCTCAAAAATTCTACGGGTTTAACAGAGCGCGCGAATTTCGCGAGTGAAAATTTTACTAGCGAAAGCAAAATTTTAACGACGAGTGCGGAGCCCTCTTTTGAACAAAATTTATCTGTAGCGCCTTTAGATGCAGGTTTTGAACCGAGCGGCGAGAGCGGGGATTTGAGAAATTTAGCAGTTGATATTTTGTACGAAAACGGCAAATTTTATGAGTTTTCCGCGCCTAAAATTTCTACGCATAACACCCACGGCACGGGCTGCACGCTCTCAAGCGCGATCGCGTGCGCGCTGGCGGCGGGGCTTAGTCTGCCTGCAGCCGTCGCCCATGCCAAGGGCTTTGTGCGCAGGGCGCTGGGTTGGGATGAGCAGATCGGGCACGGATGCGGCGCGATAGATCATTATTTCACGGTCCAAGATCCCTTCGGCGCGGACTTTGGCGGATCTTGCGCGAACGAAATCAAAATCATCGCCCCGGATTAAAATTTCAAGCGCTCGTTGAAATTCCTGCATTCGTTAAAATCCAAAACTCCGCTGCTATTAAATTTAACCTAGCGGCACAAGATCGTACAAACGGTTCGTCGCGACTTGTGATAAACGGCGGAATTGCGTGGCTAAAAAGCGTGTTGCGGGAGTAGTGCGCTTAAAATTTTAGTTGATTTTTAGGCATCATAATCCGCGTAGAATTTTAAAGAATTTTTGAATTTTATTGTAGGGTTCGCGTTGCAAGTTAGGGCTTTCCTTATTTGCCTTATGCTATAGCCCTGCTTCGTGACATTGTTAAATTTGCGTTATTTCTTATAGGTCTTTATATGCGAAAAAAGTGGATTATAAATATAAGCTAGTCATGCACTCACTGCTCACGTTACTACCTGCCTTCGCCCCTTCAAGGTAGATGCATCGCATTGTATGTCCGACCATTGCGTTGTACTTGCTGCAGTATTGCGACACCGCTGCGAACTTAGCGATCTATGCCCGCCGCCTCATATTCGCAGGGCTTGCTAAAATTCCAAATTTTCTAGCAAAAGAGTTATAATGGCTAAAATTACGTAAATTTAGGAATTTAAAATGCACTGCAAAAAAGGACTACTACTCTTAATCATCGTCTCAGGGATAATCTCTGCCGCAGATAACTGGATCGCATCCCTACTGCTGCCTAGCATCGCAGATACGTTTGGGGTGCAGGTAAGCGCCGCCTCCGCAGTTTTGACGGCATATCTGATCCCCTATGGCTTACTTCAGCCGGTTTACGGACATCTTAGCGATCGCTACGGCAGAGGTAAAATTTTAATTCTGCTAATGCTCTTTTTGGCGATATTTACGCTTCTTTGCTCCACTGCAAAAAGTCTAGCGTGGCTTGTTTTATTTCGTTTTTGCACGGGATGCGCGGCAGCGGGTATAATCGCTGTCTGCCTCGGCGTTATAGGCGATGCATATGACGAGAAGGATAGACAAAAAATCGTAGCGATATTTCTGGGTTCGGTATTTTTAGGGCAGGGGCTGAGTGTGGCTTTAGGCGGATGGGCAGTGGCTAGATTTTCTTGGAGGGATATATTTTTAGCCTTTTCTGCGCTGTCTGCAGTATCTTTCGTATCACTATTTACGCTAAATTTCAAAGACACTCCGAAAAGCAAAGGCGAAAGCTTCGTGAAATCTCTAGCTAGCTTGCGCGGCGATGCTGCGCTTTTGAGAAGCTATTTTTTGGCTTTATGTAATGGCGTAATCGTGCTTGGGGCGTACTCATTCATAGGCGCTTATCTACTTAAAAAGCTAGGCTTGAGTTCAAATTTCGCCGGAGTCTGCCTTATGCTTTACGGCGTCGCTTGCTTTTTGGCAGGAAACGCTGCTAGATATTTAAAAGAGAAGTTGCCGCCAAAAGAAATTCTATCCCTCGGCTTTTTGGCGTCCGCTTCTGCGCTGTGCCTTTTGGCGAGTTGCTTTGCTGCCACTGCATATGTAGGGACGTTTTTGCTGGGATTCGGATATGTTTGCGCGCAGTCCGTCCTAGCAAGCGCGGCACTTCGTTGTGGCTCCGCCAAAGGTCTATCCTCCGGGATCATAGGCACGGCGATATTTTTCGGAGGCGGCATCGGTACTGCCGTAGGTGGCAAGGCGCTTGAATATTTAAGCTACCAAGGGCTATTTTGCGGCTTTGCCGCGTTAGCCGCCGCGCTGCTGATTTTTTACCGTGCAAGCTTTAAGGGCACGCGAGAAATTTAATGCTTCGCGAAAATAGCAGAATTTAAAATTAAGCACACTTCGCTACCGAGAAATTTCCTAAAATTACGCTATTTCAGGGCGCCGCATTGGCATCGTCATAAATATCGCGGTGCATTGCATCACGCTGCCACTTTTTCAGCTTCCGTGGTATGAGTTCGTTTCGGGATTTTTTGGGCACGTGGTTTGGTTTTGGGCGATCGAAGTATTTCGTCGCGATCCACGAAACCGCTTAACCGACGAGCCAGATTCTGCGGATCGCCAAAGTACTTCGT
>NZ_CALIJF010000328.1 GCF_938018035.1 uncultured Campylobacter sp.
TTATATTTAAATTTAGCTTATCAATAGCATCAATAATCTATATTTATGAGATCTCTGAGGCCTCCGTTTGGCTGTAAGAATTTTAGTTAAGATTAATTGGGGGAGGGTTATAATTGCATTTATTTTTAAAATTTCATATAAGGCGAGAAAATGGTACCATTTATAATCGGTGGAGCAGTCGTTGCTACAATCGTAGGTGGAGTAATTGCATATTTAGCCAGTGACGATGAGCCTAAGAAAAATACCGATCTGCCAATAAAGCATGCCACAATTGTACTTTTAGGCATGGAGGGCGCAGGGAAATCTACATTGAGCCATATTTTAGAAGGAAAGGGATACCAGTCTGGTAATGAATATACTACGCCTAGCGGAAGGACATTTGAAATAAATGTCGATATATGCGGAATACAATATACAATTTTAGATTCTAGCGGAGTGAAAGAAAATGCAGGATCTCGAGAAGAAGCTAGAAAGAAGCTCGCAAATCTAACAGAAGAGAAACGAAAAAAATCTATTTTTATCTACGTTTTCGATGCCGAGGACTTTGTCGATCGAGAAGATCGCCGAGAAGAGATATTATTGCAAGCGAGAACCCACTTCGATGAAGCTATGGAATATAGAATAATAATGAAATGCCTAGGCACTAGGCGCGATAAAATATCTGGCGCCGAAAGAGATAGCGTAGTGGCGCGCATCCGTAAAGCTGTGAATGTAGATACGGAGATTTTCGATATGACAATTAATCCAGTAGAGCAAATCAAAGAATTTATATCAAGGGAGGTGTAATGCAAAGTTATGCTTTGATTCAAAATAAAGGTGACGGGCATCTAACGGTAGTAAAAAACGGCGAAATTCTAAACGGAAGCGAGAAGGAGCGAGCTATAGAGCTTATCCATTCAGTTCAATCGGGGCTTAAACAAAAATATATCCAAACAGAATTTTATTGCAAGATCAAAGGCAAAACGTATTGTTGCGTATTTCACGGCGAAAGAGACAACTACGGCAGGCTAAGACCGTGCGTTTTTATATGGGAAAAAGGCTGCGATATGCAGGGGCTAGCCAAAACGGCGTCCGCGATCGGCGTAGATATCCAAAAAATATCTGAGCTAAAAGCGACAAACGATAAGTGCGAGCGTAAAACGCTAGCGATAGGGGCGGTGCTAGGAGCTATCATCGGCGGAGTAATAGTCGAAAAGAGTTTAGTGGTGGGAATCGTAGGCGGTGCGGCAGTCGGAATTTGCGCCGCGTTAGTAAAAAATGCTCTAAAAGGCAAGATATGAACGATAAAATTTTAATCCTAGATCCGCTTACTAAATGTAAGTTGGATGAAAATCCATCCTGCAAGGATCTTTTGTGTATTAACGATTGCGAAGTTTTGCTTGCGAGCGATATTGCCAAGGACGCCTCTCTCGGCTCGTTAATCGTAGGTGATGGCAAGAAAAATAAACTTGCAAATATCATAAAAGGCGGCAAAGAGACATTTTTTAATCATTTAGTAAAGTCGCCGATTTTGCAAAATACGTATTATGAGATCCAGACATTTGCAGAATGTTGTAACCGAGATTTGGAATATGTTGCAATAAAACTATTGCAAGCAATGGGGGCGCAAAGTATTGCGTTTGAATTTCTTGAAGAAAAACAGACTGTTACTCGACAATCTACCGATAAAGTTCACGGTATAAATGCAAATGTAGGCGGTATAGGCGTAGGTGTAGAAGCAGAAGCTAAGTATGAGAGCTCCAAAAATGAATAAAGAGAAGAAATCGTTAGAATTTAGCCATAAGGGAATGGACTTTAAGGTAAGCCCAAAAGAATTTACGAGATTTATAAAAAAAGAGGGGATAATCATAGAAGCGCTACCGACGTATTTTAGAGCTTTAGTGGAACGCTATATTGACGGCAGAGAAGTTACGGGCATTACCGAAGAAACCGAGGAAATTAAAACCGATATAGAAAGCATAAATGATTATGCTTGCGATATCTCTGCAAATTTAGGCGTAGGAAAAATACCGAATTTCGTCATTTCCAGCTCGCTTCAATCACAAATCAAAAAATCATATTCTCGTAGCGAAAGCTACTATAAAAAGATCCATTATAGGATAGAATTTTAATAGTCCGATTTTTGATTGACAAGCCCGCAGAGAGCGTATTTACAATCGTAAATTTTGTTATTAAATTTCTACAGATAAATTACGAATTTTTAAGAAGAGTGCTTTTAGAGTGCTTGGTGATCTTTAAATTTTAAATAAATTCGCGCTAGCGCCAAACTTAAAATTTCATGCGCAGAATTCTGCCGTATAAATCATTCGTAAAATTCCGTTTAGAATTTTATCTGAAATTTTAGTGCCGTATTCTGCGGGGAAATTTCAGTTGGAAAATTCTCAAGCGCTTAAAATTTTGGCACTCTTTTGCATAGTTTCGCATCATAAATTGCGCTCTGCGTCTGTGAGCGCGATTATATTGCTTATTTTTTACATTAGAATGTTGCCATGCAAGCAAAATGCGAAAAGGCAATCCGCTCGCTCATCTCGTAAATACCCGTCACGCCGTGTCCGTGAAACTCCACACCCTGCATCGCAAGAGGATATGATTTTAGCATTT
>NZ_CALIJF010000329.1 GCF_938018035.1 uncultured Campylobacter sp.
ACCATATAGCGCACTCAATCCATACTTCTCATCATTCTCTTTGGTGATGATTGCGTTTTCAAACGCCATCGCTTCCTCCTAAAATTTTAATTCGATTATACCCTCGATAATTTATGCTAGCCTTATGCACTCATGAATGTATCGTGAGTATGAAATTTTTAAGTTCGCACTATAGCAAGGCTCATAGAGATGCAATTGTAAAGGTTTTTTGTCGATACTTTTCGTTTACGAGCTGACGAGTAAGAAGTGCATAAACTTAAGTTGCGGGCAGTTGGTTCAATATAGTCTGATAGATGAAATTTTAAATCGAGAATTCGGGTAAATTTTAAATCTAAAAGTCGATAAAATTTAATAAAAATTTCACAAAAACCTCGCCAAAATTTCAAAAATCCCGTCAAGGTCTCAGCTAAACCTCGGCGGAATTTTGAAATTTAGAAATTCTAGGATTTCAAACGGCGTTATTTCTTCGCGCTAGAAGCGTCCATAAAGGCCTGCTCTTCGGCGCTCGGTTTATACTCGTCGCCGAAGAATTTCTTCTTTGCTTTGATCTTCTCCTCCATCATCTTCTTTTCGTAAATTTTATACGTCGGTCGCCAGTACTCTAGGTAGTTGCGAAGCCCGATGCCGTGACCCGCACTTACGTGGCAGCTCGCGCATTTAAGCTCGCGCTCGGTGCCTAGGAGCTTTTTGTAGTGCGCGTGCATGCGCTGCGCCTGCTCGGAGGTGATTTTGCTGTCGATCACGGTGGCGTGGCAGCTCGTGCAGCCGTTGTCAAACACATAGTGCTCGCGGTTTTCGCGCCTTTTGTTCCAGTCAAATTTTTCAGGCTCGTCAAAGAAGTGCGAGTAGCCCTCCAGCACGCCGTTTTTGGCCTTTTGATAGACGTATTTTACGATATTGTCGTGCGGTAGGTGGCAGTCGACGCATTGGGCTTTGATGCCCGTTTTGCCCTTGCCCGAGTGGACGTCGTCTTGATAGGCGATCACCATCGGATCCATCTCGTGGCAGACGTCGCAGAATTTATCGGTGCTAGTTTTCTCAAGCGCATAGTGCACCGGCACGACGACGAAAAACCCTATAATACCGCTTATTAAGATGATAAGCGCTAGTAATTTTTTAGAAATTCTCATGGTGTCACCCCCATCCATTGCGGCACTTCGTGCTCGTGGCATTCGGTACACATATTCGTAGATGCCTTGTGCTCGTTGTGGCATTCGTCGCAGTATAGCGTAGGACCGTCGTGGACGGAGTTATGCGGATTAGCCTTAAGAGTATCCATAAATTTAAGCCTCAAAGCGAGCTGCTTTTTGTCGCCGTGGCAGCTGATACAGCCCTTGTCGCCGATGCTTTTAAATTTAGACGGATCGCTTCCTTGATTTATGTGGCAATCGACGCAGTCAAACGACAAATGCTCGTGATGAGGTTTGATTTTGTATTTTGCCCGAAGCTCATCTGAAACGACTATGTTCGTGGCGTTGGCGTCGTTAGCACTCGGCGCGCCGAACAAAGTCGCGATGATACAGCACAGAAAAAGCGCCGTAAAACTGAAATTTTTCATTTACAACCTTTTAGAAAACTGCCTTGCCGGCTTGCTTTCGCTACCGGCAAAGCTTTAAAGAGCTTGCGCTCGGGCCTAGCTAAGCGATCTGCTCGCCTGCGATCATTCCGAAAACTATACAGTCGGTGATCGCGACGGTGCCTAAGCGGCTAGCGCCGTGAGTACCGCCGGTGATCTCGCCTGCAGCCCAGAGGCCCGGGATCGGTTTATTCGTCTTGCTTGAGATGACCTCGGCTTTGGTGTTGATTTTTAGGCCGCCCATAGTGTGGTGAGGCTTCGGCGAGAGGCGGATGACGTAGAAAGGTCCCGCTTCGTTGATCTCGCTAAGCGCACTTTCTTGTTTGCCGAACTCATCTTTTTTGGCTTTAACGCCTTCGTTGTATTTTTTAACGCTCTGCTTTAAAGCATCCGCAGGCACGCCGTATTTGCTGGCGATCTCATCTAGGCTCGCGCATTCGCCCACTAGCTTACCGCTTGCCATGCCCTTGGAAATCACCTCTTCGCTTAGGTCTTTAAACGCCATTTTGGTGTCAGCGAATGTTATCGGATAGGCTTTTGGATCCTCACGTAAAATTTTAAACTCTGCGTCCGCTCTAGTCTTGCGATCTGCAAGCTCGTTCATAAAGCGTTTGCCCGTGCGAACGTCCACGGCGATACCGTATTTAAAGGTGCCTTGCTGAGTTAGGATCGGAGCGGTGCCGAAGCCCTTCTCATCGGGGCTCGCCCACGGACCGAACTGGATCCAATCTACCTGTACCGGATACGCGCCGATCTCAAAGGCTTTTAGCAGCGCGCCCGCGGTAGCTCCAGCGTGATTTGTGCTATCGACGTCATCTGGAATGCGCGGATCTTGAAGCTTGCGGAAAATTTTATCGCGGCAAAATCCGCCCGCTGCGAGTACTACGCCTTTTTTGGCTTTGAGCGTCTTTTTTGTACCGCTGGTGTTTTCAAGATCGTCGCTGTAAAGATTTGGATCAAATTTATACTCCTCGCGGATCACGACGCCCGCCACGCGATCACCGTCCATTACGAAATCATCAAATTTTGCGCGGCGGCGAAGCTCGCAGCCCTTATCTTTTAGCGCTTCAAATTTTTCAAGCATCGGCTGGATGTAGCCAGAGCCGCTATCATTTGTAGTTAGCATCGAGCGCGCGACGCTGTGTCCGCCGAAGTGCGCGCAGTGATCCATTTTAAACTGCACGCCGTTATCTACGAGGAATTTAAATGCGTCCAAACCGCGATCGGCTAGGGTGCTTAAAAGCTCGGGGTGATTGATGCCAAGTCCTGCTTTTAGACAGTCGTTCATAAATAGCTCTTTGCTGTCTTTGATGCCAGTTTTTTCCTGCACGGGGTTCATCGGCACGCTCATACCGCCGCCGTTGATGACGGAGTTTCCGCCGATACGGCCCATCTTTTCGAGGATTAGCACTTTATTGCCTTTTTGCGCCGCTTTTAAGCCCGCCGCAAGTCCTGCAAACCCGCTACCGATGATGATTACATCCCACTCCTCGTCAAATTTGACGTCCTTTGCGTCCACTGCGCTTGCTTGCGCATTTACAGCGCCAAGCGCAAGTGCGCCGGCTCCTACCATACCCATTTTCAGTATGTCGCGTCTCTGCATATTTTGCCCCTTTACTTAGAGATTTTTTAATCTTAAAGATTAATGTCGTAATTTTATATTAAATCTTTATGTAAGTCAAATGTTATTTGGTATATAATTTAATAGCTAAAGGCTATAAAATTTCAACCGAAGGGGCAAAAAATGAGCCTGCGACATATGGAATTTGCGGTAAAAATTTCGGAGCTTAAAAGCTTTACAAAAGCGGCGAGCGAGCTTGGAATCGCGCAGCCGTCGCTTTCAAAGAGCATTATGCTTTTAGAAAAGGAGCTCGGGATCGAAATTTTCGATAGAAAAAACGGCCCTGAGCTTACATACGCGGGCGAAATTTACATCGCTAGAGCGAAAAATATGCTTAGGCTCAATAAGGAGCTAAATAACGAAATCCGCGGGCTTTCGTCGATCAAGACGGGCAAGCTCGTAATCGGCGCAACCTCGACCAGCTTTAAATTTATCGAAAAGATCATCGCGATGTTTTACAGTAGGTTTTCTAAAGCCGACATCAGGGTCGTGCACGCTCACTCCGAGCCCGCGCTCATCGAGATGCTAAAAAGCGGCGAGCTTGATATCGTCTATGCCGCGCACTTCGGCGAGCTTTTCGCGGAGGGGCTTGAGTGCGAGTTTATAAAAAAGCGCAGGCTGCTTCTAAGCGTCTGCTCCTCGCATCCTGCTGTTTCGCGAGCGAGCATAAATTCTACCGAAAGATATCCTAAAATCGCACTTAGCGAGTTCAAATCCGATAAATTTGCAATTAGCAGTAAAATTTTAAAAAGTGAATCGAACTTTAAAAAGATCTTTGAAAACGCCGGCTTTACGCCTCAAATTTTCTGCGACACCTCCTATCTGTACGTGGCTAACGCGATGGTCGCGGCTGGGCTTTGCGTCAGCTTCAGCTTCGCGCGGTACATTTTTGAGACGCAAAAGGACTACATCACGCTCTTTGACGTCGCGGATGAGCCGCTTTTGGACGTGTCGTTTTCGGTCGTGTATAAAAAGCCCTCCAAGCTCGCAAAGGAATTTATAAAGATGATAAAAGCGGGCAAAAGCGGCGAGTAGGGCGCGCGGGAAATAATATGCACAAAATTTGTATTTTAATCTCACGCTGAGCCATATTACATAGCGCAAATTTACAGTAAATTTCAAGTTATACCGCACATCGTAAATTTGCTTTGAAATCCGCATCCATAGCGTTAGATCTGTTCTAAATTCTACAACCGAGCCGTATTAAATTTATGTTAAAATTCCGCCGCCGCAAGGACGGCGTTTGATTTTATTTTTTGATCATGCGCTTATACGGGCCGAAGCGGTGGTCGTTCTCGTCAAATCCGTCGTTGTAGGGCCCCACGTCCATATCCATCTGCTTGACGTCTAGATCGGGGAAATCTTTCTTCCTATCGGGTTTAATCTTGCGCGGTTTTGAGTTTATATACGCCGTCACGTCGAAAGCTTCCTCCCAGCTTAGCGAGGCGTCTCCTTTAGGCATAGTGGCTTTGACATACCTAGCCCCTTCGATGAGCCTATACATACCGGCGCCCGTATTGTAGCTGTCATCGCCCCAAAGCGCGGGGAATGTGTAGTAATCGCCGCTTTGAGCAAACCCCTCGTTTTTTACCCCTTCGCCGTTTTCGCCGTGGCAGGCGGCGCATTTTGCGGCGTAAATTTCGCGTCCTTTTTTAGGATCCGCCGCGCGGTCTAAAAACTGCGCCTTCGGTAGCCCCTGGCCTTTTAGCTTTGCGCCGACCTCATATCCTGCGGAGAGCCAGTGCATGTAGGCGATCATCGCGCGCATCTCTTTGGAGTTCGTAGGTATCGCCTTGCCTGCCATCGAGCGCTGAAAACATCCGTTTATGCGGTCTTGCAGCGTGACTAGCTGATCCGATCTCGCGACATACTGCGGAAATCTCGCGTAGATACCCACGAACGGGCTTTGATCGGGCACGACGCCGCCGCTCGTATGACAGCTCGAACAGGAGAGGTTGTTGCCCGCAAAGCGCATTTTTTCGTCCTTTGCTTGCGGTCCGAGATACCTCGTCGTCTCGTTGATGAGCTTCGCGCCGTAGATGACGGTCTTTGCATAAGGCGAGTTGCCAAGCTTCGCTTCGTCTATGACGCCGTTTTCATCGATGCCTACGGGCAGCCTAAACTCCTGCGTCTTTTGCTCATACGGCACGGCTTTTTTGGCGTTGAGTTTGGCTACATCGAAGCCTAAAACGGGCGTAAAAAATAGCGGAAGCGCTAAAACAAGGGTGGTTTTTCTCATATGTTCTCCTTTAAAAAGTAAAATATACATTTGAAATTATTGAATTTTTTAGTTAAATGTGCGTTAAAATTTCAAAAAAAGGAGAAATTCCGAGAGTTCGCACAGAGGAAAATTTTAAAGAGCCGATTTTAAAATTTGAGCAGGCGAAAAAATTTTAAAGGCTGATTTTGCGATCTGCGCGTAGGGGAGATTTTAAAAAAGCCGATTTTTGAAGGCCTGCGAGAGTGCAAATTTAAGGGCGCTTTCGCTTTGCGGCTCGTTTCGTGCACCGCTCGGTCGCTTCCTGCGTTGTTGTATCTTGCGCCTCTGTATTTTGCGTCGCGCGCACGGACCGCTTCATTTTTTGCGTCGTGGATGCGGCATCGCGCCGCGTATAAATGCAGAGCGCATGCAAGCGTCCGCGGGAAACGAACGGATAAGATAAACGGATTAATTTCGCTCGTGCGCAACCGCGGTATATTTGATCCGTGCCGCCCCTGCTACTCCGCCACAAACGAGCCGTTCGCAAAAACTTGTCGCGGCATGCTGCCGAAGTACAAGTCGCAAATTAGTATTTCAGCGCGAGATTTGCAAAAGCATGTCGCAGTGCATCGCAGCAGGATCGCCCGCCGCATTTGAAATTATC
Source organism: uncultured Campylobacter sp. (assembly GCF_938018035.1). Lineage (GTDB taxonomy): Bacteria > Campylobacterota > Campylobacteria > Campylobacterales > Campylobacteraceae > Campylobacter_B. The sequence goes on from NZ_CALIJF010000329.1 coordinate 6,062, forward strand.
TAAGTCCGCCGGCGCGATAGGACGAGGCGGATCGTCTCGTCTATGCGCCGTTTAGACGGCGCGCGTATTTATGCTCGCCCTGCACTCGCCTTAAACGGGCTCTAGGTTTGAAATTTAACCCGAGCGGGCTTGGAATTTTAAATTTAAGCGGATTTAGGCTTTGGCGGTCGGATCTGCTTGCGCGCCGCGCCGAACCGTATCCGCGCTAGAAATATCGCCGCTGAGATAAAATTTCGCGCGGCAGGCGCCGTAATGCGGCGATATGAAATTCTAACGCTCCTAAATAAAACGGCATGAAATTTTAAATGCTCTTAAATTAAAACAGCGCGAAATTTAACCGCACCGAGCCGCCGCATTAAATTCTGAAAATTCCAAGCCGTGTCGGGCGGCACAAAATTTAACCGCGCCCGGCGGTCGATAAATTCCGTCGCTAAGCCGTATCATGCGGAGCCGCATCGCGTAATATCAGCGTTAAGCTCTACCGCCGCGCCGCGCGGGATTATGTTAAAATTCTACCGCCGCGCCGTGCTACGCCCGACAGGATCTACATCAAATTTTGCCGCCGAGTTGCACCGCACTAGATTTGTTTTAAATTTTGCCGTCGTGCGCACTAAATTTACGGTCAAAATTTCGTCGTCGCGCCGCGCAAAATTTGCACAAAATTCGCCGTATCGTCGAGTCAAATTTGTCTCAAAATCCATTACTGCGGCGAGCTGCGTTAAAATTTAGATCAAAATTTCGCTGGCATGCCTATCTGTGGTAATTTTTTACGAATTTTTCTATGCGCTCAAAGCCGCGTTTTAGATTTTCCATAGAGCATGCAAAGCTTATGCGGAAGTGCCCATCCATGCCAAATCCGCTTCCTGGCACCGTGGCTACGAGCCCTTTATCTAGCAGTTGCATGCAGAATTTCATACTATCAGGTTCTACCTGAGAGCAATCTATGAAGAAATAAAATGCGCCGTCAGGTTTTACAACACTAAGCCCTGGGATCGCGCCTATCGCGTCCGTGCCAAAATCGCGCCTGTGCTCGTATTCGCGCCTCATCTCCTCGATATAATCGTCCGCCTCGCCGCGCAGTACCGGCATAGCGCCTGCCTGGACGATGCTTGCTACGTTGCTGACGCTTTGACTTTGTAAGTTTATCATCGCCTTATTTAGCTCATCGATCGCACAAGCGGTGTAGCCGAAGCGCCAGCCGGGCATCGCGCCGCATTTGCTTAGCCCGTTAATCGTCACGGTGCGCCCGAACATATCCTCACTGATGCTTGCTGCGGCTATGAAGCTCTTGCCGAAGACGATTTTTTCGTAAATTTCATCGGCAATTACTAAAATATCCGTGCCCTTTAGCACTTCCGCAAGCTCTTGCAGCTCCTGGCGCGAATATACGGCGCCTGCGGGGTTGCTCGGGTTGAAAAGGCACAGCGCCTTCGTGCGCGGCGTGATCGCGGCTTTGAGCTGTGAGGCGGTGATTTTGTATCGGTTTTCCGCCTTGGTGGCTACGATGACGGGCTTGCTGCCGCAAAATTTTACGATGTCTGGGTAGGTGACCCAATAAGGCGCCGGTATTATAACCTCATCGCCTTCGTTTAAGATGCAGTTAAAGGCGTTAAATAGCGAGTGTTTGGCGCCTACGTTGGTGATGATCTGATCAGGCCTGTAATCTAGGTCGTTGTCGCGCTTTAGCTTCTGCGCGATTAAATTTAAAATTTCGGGCGTGCCGGCAACCGGCGTATATTTTCCACAGCCCTTAGCCATAGCCTCTATGACCGCTTTTTTAGCGACTTCTGCGGTATCGAAATCAGGCTCGCCCGCACTTAGGATCACGACGTCTTGCCCCTGAGCTTTCATCTGCTTGGCTTTGGTGCTGATTGCGATCGTTAGGCTTTCGCCGAGCTTGCTTACGCGACTTGAAAGTGTTAATTTCATTGATGCTCCTTGGATTGGTTTAGACAATTTAAAATTTGATTTTTGACGCTAAAAGCCCTGCCGCTACTTGGGTCTTGGTTGTAGATATCGTCGATTTTATAATCGCCTCCGCTACGGACGAGTTTGTAGATTATCGTCTGCGCGCCGTAGGGGCAGGTCTGAGTTACTACGACGGTATCGCGCTGCCCTAGCTCAAAATCATATTTCGCGTCGTCGCAGACATCTTGACCGCCGATTACCGGATCGTAGTCCAAGCAGCCTACCTCACCTTCGCCGGCAGATGCTTCATCTTGCATAAGCACGGATCTGAAAGAAGCCGATAGGGCATTTTTGTGATCGCCGAAATAGGTATCCTTGATGTATAGACTTTTTACTAGGCTTATTCTGGCGTCGTCCGCGGAATTTTTCGCGCTATTAGCATCGCTGCCGCTTGCCGATAAAATAGCAAAAATTGTAAAAAATAGAGCTTTTTTCACTTTAACCCTCTTATTTTAATGATTTCAGATACTCTTCGTAGAATTTGTTTAGATCCTCATCCATTGCGGAGATATCTTTTCTGCCGCTGCAGATGCAATCTTCCAAAATTTCGATACGCTTGATGAGATATTTGATAAGCTCTTTGCTGATAT
>NZ_CALIJF010000330.1 GCF_938018035.1 uncultured Campylobacter sp.
TTAAAAGCTCCATTTTGCTAAACCGCTTTTTGGTTACGGCGTTTTTAAAAAAGCTCGCGCGGATTGTGTCGATATGAATGTCTTGGGTTTCAGCCAAAATTTGGCTAACGTAAGGTAATATTTCCACGTTTTAATTTCCAAAGGGCGGTTTCGCTTGACACTAACCGCCCTTAAATATTTTGGTTTAATCTTTATGGGGCGTATTCTTGGCTTTCGCCTCTTTGTCGCCCCAGCCCCCGATTTTCTTTTTGGCTTTATCGAAATCCACGATATATCACCATTTAAACCGCCGTCCGTCCTCCTGCGTCCACCGGTCTTTAATGGCACCCTCTCGCTTAAGCTCGCCTAGATACTGATTGGCGTTGCTTATGCCGAACACTCGCCCTGCCGTTACGCGTCCTTGCTCCAGCATTATTTTTAAAAGCGTTCTTTTATGATTGTTAGCTTTCATTTTTTCCGTTCCTCTCTTATGCCCGCTTTGACCTCTAAGGCTTTGATACTCTCCTCTTGCGTCCTCGTGATGTGGAATAGGTCATAAGCGCAATCTAACAGCTCCTGCGACGCTCCGTCCAGGCTCTGCACCTTGTAGATATGCAGTTGCTTTTTAAATGCCTTTAGCATATCTTTATCGTCCGCACTGAAACAAAACGCGCTAGGGGTAAAATTTAGCTTACTTCGTCCCATTGCTCGCCCCCGTTAAAAAAGTTTGGATTAGCCTTTCGTTCTCGCCTTGCAACTCCTGAATTTGTTCGCGTTGCACGCTTATGGCTTGAAACAAATCAAAGGCGACTACCAGCCCTTCATTAACCCCGCTTTTAAACTCGCTCGGCTCGTCCGCTATCGCCGATTTTAAAATGTCGGGATAGCAAGCGGACAGCATTTTCGTAAATTCCGAATAAAGTCCCCTCTCGGCTTCGTCCTTAAACAGCGGCTTCATCTTGTGCCGCCTTTCTCATAAAAAACGCCTCCACTTCGGCGGGGTTAAAAAAGGTGATATTTTTGCTAAATTTTATCGGTCTTAGAAAGCCTTGTTTGGCAAAATACCACACCGTGCTTAAACCTATGCCGTAGATACTAGCAATCTGCGCCGCTCTTAGATACTTTGGTTTAACTTCGCTTTTTTTCATTGCTTAGCCTTTATTATTTAGATTATCTTTGCAAAGATTAGGTGAATTATGGCGAGAGTTAAAAAGTTAATCAACGAAAAATATTTTTAGCCAGGTAGGTAAAAATGGTTGTTTTGAATTAAATTTACGGATATTTGATGAGGTTTGAAAAACCTAAAAGCCATAAAAATAGGACTTTTATAGTGGCTAAAAATATTTTTAGGCGGATTATGCGTCTTTATCGTTGGGGTAAAAATATTTGTAAATTTTATTTGCTAGCGTAGCTTTTTTGTTTTTATCCACGCCGACAATCTGATACATTCTCGCTTTTAAAATCAAGGTATCTGAAAATTTATCTCTTATCTTTTGAGTGTTGTTTAAAAGATCGTATCTTTCTTTTTGCTCTTTAAACGGCGCAAAATATTCGGTTGCTGCTCTCATAAATCTTTCGTATTCTGGATAAGGGTCACAATCGCAATTGCGACCAAAAGGGTCGCGGATATACGGCTCGCCAGTTGAATACTCGCTAAAATAAAAAGCGTGATTTAAAAGCTCAATAGCTTCTAGGTAGTTTTCATATCTTATGATGATATCATTTTTCTTAGCTTTTGCCTCCATAATATTTTTAAAAAAATCTACGAAAGCGGTTAAAATTTCGTCTTTTGCCTCCTCTGATTGATAAAAGTGAGTTAAAATTTTAAACTCTGGGAATAAATTGGGGTCGTGTGTAATGCAAAAAGACTCATCAATGGTTTCGTTCATCATCCCATTAAAGGCTATTAACAAATCAAAATTACGATTTGCTTTATCAGCAATTCTTAATCTTTTTCTGATATCAATTAGAACTTGTTCTATCGCCTCTGTCTCTCGTTTTTCTCTCTCGTCTTTTGCACTTTGCGTATCTCTTGGCTCTGATAACTTCGCCATATTGCCTCCTAGTTATTTTTTATTTCGAGTATGTAGCCGCTCCACCAGTCCAGCAAGATTTTAAGCTCGTCCAAAAAATCGGCTTTTTCAGAATAGCTTAAATCTACTTTATTGCCGTGTAGGTGGTCTAGCGCCTTTTTGATAGCCTCTTTGCTTACTCCGTGCTTTTGCATATTGTTAAACGCATGCGTCATAAATATGCCCCGCAGGCTATGCAGAGTTACGACGCGCCCCGTCTGCCTATCTCTAAAGTCAAAGCCCTTAATCGCATTCGTGGCGGTGTCTTTGTGGATATGCCCCGTAAAGTGCGAGTTAATAAAAATATGCTCGTATGCCCTGCTTAATTTCGCCTGGTCCTCAAGTATCCGCATAACCTCATCGCTAAGCGGCAATTTGAAATCGCCTATCTCGCTGCGCTTGATTTTCTGCTCGGCGCGCGGAATGGTTAAAAGCCTCCTATTAAAATCTACGTAATCCCATTTTAGACGTGACAGCGGTGCGGCTCTTAGCGGCAGGTGTAGGCATAGCTTCATCGCGTTTTTAATCGTCTCAAAATGAGGGTAATCATAAATGGCGTTAAAAAATGCCTTTAAGTCCTGGCGCTCGGTTAGCTTGGCGTAATGCTCGACTTTGGTTTTAGGTATCAGACTTTTGGCGTCAATATTCGCCATAATATTAACCTCGGCGTAGCCGCTCGATACGGCGAATAAAAAGACGCGGTTTAAAATTTGGTTGATTATCTCAGCAGTTTGCGGCGTAGTCTTTGACGTTCCTTTAAGGATGTCCGCTATCTCGCCGTGAGCAATGCTCTTTATGCCCCTATCTTTTAGTATCGGCATTACGTGGTTTTCAATGCGTCCGCGCTTGGTCTTTAGCGTTTGGGGCAGTATGCTTTTAGCTTCAAGCTCTAGCCACTCGTTAAAGACCTTTTCAAAACTGAGATTATGCTCGCTTATCCTTTGAGCTTTGGCGCGCTTCTTTTCCGTGATAGGGTCGATACCTCTCATCACTAGCTTTTTAAGCTCGGTTCGCTTCTCTCGCGCTTCGGCTAGCGATAAAACGGGGTAGTTGCCTAGCCCCGTGTTATTCAGCTTGCCGGTATCGGGGCTAATGAAAGCGAATACCCAGCGCTTGCGCCCGCTTTTGCTTACTATCAGCCCTAAGCCGTCGCCGTCCGTGAGCTTATAGTCTTTGGCTTTCGGCTTTGCCTCTTTGATTTGCTTATCGCTAAGCGGTTTGACTATCCTAGCCATTACGTTTTAACTCCCTTAAATGCGTTATTTGAGACGATTTAAAAATATTTTTTCGGTTTCTAGCTCAAAATCCCGCGCAAAAATATTTTTAAAATCGCCGCCTTTTTGCTCTGTGTGTGCCTAAAATAGGGGATTTGATGAGGTTTAAAACATTTTTCGCTTTTGCTACGTTTTTTTAAGCTTCATAAAACCATATTTTAGGCGTTTCAAGCGTTTTAAAACATTTTTTGGAGTGCCTTGTAAGCCCGTTAGATAGGGCATTTAGTAAGTTTTAAAAATATTTTTTCGCTTGACTTTTGGAATTTTGCCAAAAATATTTTTAAAATGTTTTTAAATTGCTAGCTTTGCTTGATTATTTTAGACTGCTTTAGAGGGTCAAAATCTCTTGAAGTCCGTATTTTAGGGGTTTTGTTAGATTGTATTAGATTGTAAAAAATAGGCAATGGTGGTGGTTAGAGGCAGAATCGAACTGCCGACACGCAGATTTTCAGTCTGCTGCTCTACCGACTGAGCTATCCAACCACCGAAAAAGAAAAGTAATTTTAGCCATGCAATACTTAAATCTCGGTTAAAATCCTCGATTCTCGCTATATTTTTGCACGTTACGCTCGAAAACAGCCAAATTTACTCAGTTAAAATTTTCTAAATTTCAGTAGCGAAAAATATTGCTTATGCAGCAATTTGCAATAATCAAAAAGGGCTATTGATCTAAAAAGCAAAGTGGTATAAAATTTTACTATTTGACCGATTCTGCAAATTGTACGCTTGGTTTTAGGCTGTGCAAAGTAGATAAATTTACGCCAAAGGATCGCGGCATCGTTTTAAATTTGCGCGCATAACGGGCGATAGCTGCGATTGGTTAAATTGAGCATCGAAAATTGGCTTTAATTTGGACTTGGTGAAGCATCTTTATAAACATCGCGCTCAGGCTAATAGTGTGACATAGGGATGTTTACTTCGGGATTGAATTTATTTAGATATCCGCGCAGCAGAAGCGTTAAAATTTTAAAATACGATTACAAATTGTATTAATAAAGGCTCGGCCTGATCCATCTAAACTTGATATGCTTATCTATCCGAGCTGTGCGACTTGTTTTTTAAATAATTCGCCGCGTTCGGCGTAGCTTTTAAATTGATCCAAACTGGCACATGCAGGGCTTAACAGCGCTATTTCGCTCGCAGAATTTATGGAATTTTTAAAATTTTCGAAATTTTTAGAATTCTGCGAATTCCGAGTTCCACCGTCGTTTGTGCGGCGTTTTTTCGGCGAAGAGGCGTTATCGCTTGCGGCAGATGAGCCGCCGCCTTTTTGCAGCGTATTCTCGCCGATCTTTGCATTTTCTTTCGCCTTGCCGCCGTTGCATCCGCCATTCGCGCTTAAATTTTGTACTTTCAATTCGCTTGCGCCGCTTTTTTTAAAGTCCGCATCTCGATACCGCTTCGAAATTTCGCCCACCGCGGTTTGTAAAATTTCGCAGCGCACACAAGGAAGTTTGTATCCGTCGCACAAAAGCACGATTTTATCGGTATTTGAGCCGATTGCGTAAATTTGCAGATCGTATTTTTTAAATTCCGCAAAAAGCGGGTGCAGATCCACGCCTTTATCGTCGCCGCCGAGGATCAGATGTATTTTGCGCCCCGCGTATCGCTTCAGCGCCTGCGCGCACGCATCGATATTGGTAGCCTTCGTGTCATTGACCCAGAGCCTGCCGCGCGCGTCGGTAAATTCTTCGAGCTTGTTGCCCTCGATCACGAAGTCATTCAGTCGCATGGCGTCGCATCTGTCGAATAAAATTTTCTCCACGCACAGCGCCAAAAGTGCGTCGATCAAAAACGGAGTGAGGAATTTTATCTCGCCCAGATCGATGCCGAATTTTTGTGCCAGATCCACTTCATCTTCGTAGCAGATCACGCGCGCTAGGCTATTTTGCGCGGCGGCGGAGTTTTCGTAGGCGCGCGGGATCAGCGCCACGGAGCCTTCGCGCATCGCTGGTAGCGGTGAGAGTTTGGCGCGCTCATACTCCGCAAAATCGCCGTGCCAGCTGAGATGATCGGGCGTGATCGCAAGCAGCACGTAGATGTCGGGGCGCGCATGCTTGGTGTAGTGCAGCGTAAACGAGCTCGTCTCCAGCACCCAAATTTTGGCGCTTTTATCAAGCTTTGCAAGCGGAACGCCCACGTTGCCGCCCATTTGCGAGCCGTATCGCTCGAGCAGGTGCTGCATCATCTTCGTCGTCGTCGTCTTGCCGTTCGTGCCGCTGATCCAAATTTTAAGACCTTTGTAATCGTCAAAATAATCGTATTCGCTGATTAAATTTCGTGCCTTTCGCACCAGCTCGTGATGCGGCGGGAAGCCCGGGCTTGGGATTTCAAGCTCGCTTGCGGCGGGATCGAACTCGCTTGGGTTTAAAAGCGCGTTGCCGAACTCGTCCAGCTTCGGCGCGCCCGAAGAAATTTCAAATTTATCGTCGTAGATCTCCCAGCAGCCGTCTTTTTGACAGTGCTCGGCGATCGCCCCCGTCGTAAGCCCGTAGCCAAATAGCGATTTTTTCATTTTTCTCCCCTTTCGCCCCATAAAATTTGAGTTATCTCATCGGCGCTAAGATCGGCAATTTCGCCGCTCCTCTCGCATCTTTCAAAAAGCCTCGGATCGTAAGTATCCTTAAAATTTAACTTTAAAAACTCGGTAAAATATCCGCCGTCTGCGGCAAAATTAGGACGGTAGTAAAAAGCGTCTAAAAAAGCATCTCCCGTCTCGCGCGGCTCAAAAGTGCTCATCCGCTCCACGATCTCGCGCAGTTCGTCCTTCGTAATATCCGATACCAATTGCGGCTCCGGTAGTGCGATATCGAAAGCCAAATTTTCCGCGCCGTCCGCTTCCCACCACTCCCAAAGATCAAATTTACTCATATCTTTGCCCGTGATTTCGTGTAGCGTCGCCTCTAGCTCGCGGTATTTTGCGCCGTCAGGATCGCCGTTATCGTCGCAGTAAGCCGTGTAGGCTAAAATTTGCTTTAAAATTTCGCCGTATATTTCACGCGCCGTTTCGAAGTCGGGTTCAATTTGCGCTCGCATTTTATCTCAATTTCAGCGACGTCAGCGCTATGATATTTGCGATCAGCGCGATGATCCAAAAGCGGATGATGATTTTGTTTTCGACCCAGCCTTTAAGCTCGAAATGGTGGTGTATCGGCGCCATCAGGAAAATTCTGCGTTTAAAAATTTTAAAGCTGCCCACCTGCAAGATCACGCTGAGCGTTTCGATGACGAAGACAAAGCCGATCATTATGAGTAAAATTTCGTTTTTCGTGATGACCGCGCAGTATCCTAAAAACGCGCCTACGCTGAGGCTACCGCTATCGCCCATAAAGACTTCGGCGGGGTAGCAGTTAAACCACAAAAACCCAAGCAGCGCGCCGATGAGCGCCGAGACGATGATGCAGACCTCGCCTGCGCCCGCGACGCGCGGTAGCAAGAGATATTGCGAGTAGATCGCGTGCCCGCACAGATAGATAAAAATGCCTAGGCTACATAGCGAAAACACCGACGGAATGGTCGCTAGCCCGTCTAATCCGTCGGTTAAATTCACCGCATTTGAGCTCGCGCTTATCACGATCGTCCAAAACAGCGGCGCGAAGATCCATAAATTTAGCAGAGGGTATTTGAAAAACGGCACGAAAAATTCCCCGCCCAGATCGCTAAAAGCATAAAGCGTCGCCCCGATCAGAAAGGCCAAGAAATTTTGCAGTGCAAATTTAGCCCGTGCGCTAAGGCCTGCGTGGTTTTGACGGCCTAAAATTTTAGAGATATCATCCTTAAAACCTATGTAGCCGAAGCCTACCAAGCAAAGCAGCCCGCAGAGCACGAAGACGTTGTTTAGCTTGGCGCACAGCAGGCTTGCGAGCACTGCGGCGGTAACGAAAACGAGCCCACCCATCGTGGGGGTTTTGCTTTTTTTCTGATGGTTTTGCGGCGCTAGCTCGTAGATGGGCTGCGCGGCGTGTCTATTTTGCGCCCAGCGGATAAATCGCGGCATAGCCCAGACCGAAAAACAAAAAGCGATAAAAAACGCAAGGCCTGCGCGCGCGGTGATGTATTGGAAAAAATTTATATTCGTAAGATGATAGAGATAATAAAACAAAGTTTGCCTTTGAAATTTTATGAAAAGGCGCATTTTAGTATAAAAGAGGTAAAATTTAGCTTTTAGGACGGATGAAATTTTGTCGCATTTGCTAAAAGAAAGTATAATGCCGCTCGTAAAAACAGCGCCGCAGACCTGCATTAAAAGGCCTGTGCGGCGAAATTTAGACGAAATTTAGGAGCCAAAATGGGGCAAAAGACGATTTTACTTATCACCGACGGCATCGGCTTTAATGCGAGCGATAAATTTAACGCGTTCGCAAACGCGAAAAAGCCCGCCTACGATTATCTTTTTAAAAACGCGCCCAATACGCTGCTGCACACTTCCGGGTTTGCCGTGGGCTTGCCGCAAGGGCAGATGGGAAACAGCGAAGTAGGGCATATGACGATCGGAAGCGGCAGAATTCTGTATCAAAACCTAGTCAAAATCGATCGCGCGATCGATGAGGGCTCGCTTGAGAAAAACGAAGCGCTACAAAGCCTGCTTTCAAAGTGCTGCAGAGTGCACGTCATAGGGCTTTACAGCGACGGCGGCGTGCATTCGCACCTGCGCCATTTCGACGCGATCTGCGAGATAGCGCAGAATGCGGGTTGCGAGACATGGGCGCACGCTATCACCGACGGGCGCGACGTTTCGCCGAGCAGCGGGGCGGAATTTTTAAAGCATCTACAGGCTAAATTTAAAGTCGCTAGCGTTTGCGGGCGCTTTTACGCGATGGATCGCGACAAGCGCTTTGACCGCGTAAAGCGTGCTTACGATGTGCTTATGGGCGAAGCGGCGCCGCTTGAAATTTCGCCTAGCCAGTACGTGCTGCAAAGCTACGAGCACGGCGTGAGCGACGAGTTTATCGAGCCTGCGAGCTTTAACGGCTTTAGCGGTATCGGCGCGGATGACGGAGTGATTTTTATTAATTTTAGAAACGACCGGGCTAGAGAGCTTTGCGCGGCTTTGGGCGATGAGAATTTCTGCGAATTTGATCGGAAATTCGTCGTGCAAAATTTAATCACGATGAGCGAATACGACGCGAGCTTTAAATTTCCTCTGCTATTTGAGAAGCCCGTGCTTAAAAACACGCTTTGCGAAGTGATCGCGGAAGCCGGTCTTACGCAGCTTCACACCGCCGAGACCGAAAAATACGCGCACGTGACATTTTTCTTTAACGGCGGCGTCGAGGAGCCGCTTTCGAACGAAACTCGCGTGCTGATCCCAAGCCCGAAAGTAAAAACCTACGACGAGCAGCCGCAGATGAGCGCGCCCGCGGTATGCGATGCGGTGATCCGCGGCATCGAAGCGGGGATCGATTTCATCGTCGTAAATTTCGCAAACGGCGATATGGTCGGCCACACGGGCAATTACGACGCCGCGGTGAAGGCAGTCGAGGCGGTGGATGAGTGTATCGGTAAAATTTTAAACGCGACGCGGGCGCACGATTACGCCTACGTCCAGATCAGCGATCACGGCAACTGCGAGGCGATGCGAGACGCGGACGGCGAAATTTTAACCAACCACACGACCTTTGACGTGTTTTGTTTCGTGCTGGGACGCGACGCATCTGAGCTAAAAAGCGGACTTGGGCTTAGCAACGTCGCAGCGACCGTGCTAAAGCTAATGGGGCTGCCGAAACCCGCGGAGATGGACGAGGCGCTATTTTGAAATTTAAACGGCGCGAGCCGCGAGCAGATTTAAACTGCTAAAATTTAGGTAAATTTGGATAAATTTACGCTAGAGATTAAAATTTTAATAAAAGGACAAGTATGAAATTTAATGGAAAGAACGTTTTAATTACCGGTGCGAGCCGCGGTATCGGCGCGCAGATCGCAAGGACTTTGGCGTCTTACGGACTTAAGGTGTGGATCAATTATCGCTCAAGTCCTGAGCCTGCCGACGCGCTGCTAGAGGAGATTCGCACAAGCGGCGGAGAGGGTGCCGTGATAAAATTTGACGCGACGAACGAGGTGGAATTTAGCGAGGCGCTAAGCTTGATCGCGCAAAGCGACGGTGGTGAACTAAGCTATCTCGTAAATAACGCGGGCATCACGAACGATAAGCTCGCGCTTAGGATGAAGCTGGAGGATTTCACGGGCGTGCTCGAAGCAAATTTAAGCAGCGCCTTCATCGGCTGCCGCGAAGCTCTAAAGCTAATGAGCAAAAAACGCTTCGGCGCGGTCGTAAACATCGCCTCGATCGTCGGCGAAATGGGAAACGCCGGGCAGGTCA
>NZ_CALIJF010000331.1 GCF_938018035.1 uncultured Campylobacter sp.
TCGTCGATACGAGCTTCGGCGGCGAGCCCAGCGAGAGCACGATCTTTAACGAAAACGACAATCTCGACTATGTCTCGCAGCTGCAAGATCAGGGCTTTGAGGAGTCTGATGCGCCGCGCCTCGATACGGCGCATCAGACTGCAGCGCAGAATTTGCAGCAGAATTTAGCGCAGAATTTTAATGAAGCTCAAAATTTTAACGAAGCGCAAAATAGCGGCGTAAGCTTAAACACAAGCTCCGCTAGCGCTCGAAATTCCAGAGTAAATATCGATTTTGATGAGATGCCTAGCTTCGGCGAAAGCAGTGAGCAGGACGGCGAGGAGATAGACGGCGAGTCTAAGCTTAGCGCAGAACAGGGCTTGGCAGAGGTGCAGCGCGCACCGCAAAAGCAAGAATTTAAGGGACAAAATTTAGATGATGTAATAGTGGGCGGCGTCGCGCCTCAAACAGAGCGCATGCATGGAAATTCGGCTGATGCGCAGCAAAACGTAAAGAGTGCGGAAGGCGCAAAAGACGCGCTGCAAGATGCAAAAGGCGCATCGCAAGGCGCAGAGAAGGTAGCGGGCGCGTCGCGAGGAGCGGAGAGTGCGCAGCGAGAGGATGCCTCGTATTTTGAGGGTGATGATAGTGCCGATGGCGGCAGGTCGTCTTTTGAAGTGCAAGAGCGGCGGCAGGATGAGGCGAAATTTAAACCCGCGCCGCCTTTAAATATCGAAGAGATGGGCATTCCAAAGATCAATGAGGCAAACAGGCTCGATGACGACGACGCGCCGCTGGATCTGTGAAATAGCGCTTAGGCTAGCGCTGATCGTTAGCGTTTTTTGCTTTGTGCTTTACGCGCAGGATTTCAGTGACGCAGGCTTTTGCGCGTTGGCGGCGTTCTGGGCTTTCGCGCTATTTCGGGTGCTATTTAGCTTTTTTTACGAGGCGAAGCAGCGCGCCAATGCGGCGCTATTTCGCAGCAGCGGGATTTTGATTAAAATTTTTAGAGGCAGACTGATAAGCGGGGTTTTTGCTTGCGCGGGCGCGATCCTCTTAAGCGCTACTTTGGCGCTAGGCCTAGCCGATCTGCGCGGCGCGGAGCTATTCGTGACGCTAGCGGCACTGCCTGCAGCTCTTGCTCTGATGCGTCTGGCGGTGCTTAAGCTCAGCCTAAAAGAGATTAAAAATCCTAGAATTTTATCGCTCAAACTTAGTATTTTGCTGCTCGCCGCGCTTGCCGTAGCGGTAAATTTCGCTCTAAATTTAGCCTATTTGCGGCTTGCAGACGCTACGGGTTTGGCCGCACACTCTCAAAATTCTGCGATAAATTTTACCCCGTCCGCCTGCACCGCTTCATCCGCCGAAGACTCCGCGAGGAATAAGATTTCCGCACCCGTCGGAAATTTTAAAACAAATAACGCCGCTAAAAATCTCACCGCTTCGCCCGCAAATTTTAAAGCGGGCTCCGTCAGAGCGGTGCACGCCTCGGCTGAAAATTCTAAGGCAGATCCCGCCGCTGCGCCGCAAATCAACGCTAAAAATTCTACGGCAAGCTCAGCCCCAGCACAAAATTTAGCCCAAAATCCCGCCGCACCGAGTATGGCTGCCGACAGTTCCGCTGAAAAATCCGCGACCAGCCCCGCATCGGTAGCTGAAATTTTTGAAATTTTAAAATCTACCGCGCCGCAAGCGCACTTCAGATCCGCTCTGCTAAATGAAATTTACGCTTTGAAATTTTACAAAAACGCGCTGTTTGGGCTGGCGCTGTCGCAGAGCCCTAGCGCGCTAAAAATCGCTCTTTTGTTTCTGATCTGCGCGGGAGATTTTCTCTTTTACTGCGCGATCTTGCATCTTTGCGCCTTCGTGCTTTTTACGTCGCGAGCCACGTCCGCGCCCAAAATAGGGCGCTTTAGCGGCACGATATTCGCGCTTGCCTACGTCACGCTGTGTTTGATCTGCGCCGCGCAGACGCGCACGGCAGGCAGCGGAGCGGAGGGCGCACATCCTAAAAGCGCGGTCGAGACGGGCGTGCAGATCGTGCTGCAAAGCGGCGAGCGGCTGATCTTAAGCGCGCGCGAGGCGGACGCGCTAAGAGGCGAGCTAAACGCCACGCGCTTCGCTGCGGAGGCAAACGCCGCATCCGCGCTAAATAGCTACATCGACGCCGTTTACGACGAGGGCGCGAGGCTTAGCGCACAGAAAATGGCGGATTTCAATTACTCGTTTCTGAGCGATTATCTGGTGCTGTGGCACGGCGTGTGGGACGATGACGCGGGGGCGTATCTGAATGAGAAATTTGCGCTCTTCGTAAGCGAAAGCTTCCCGAAAGATTTTGGCGAAAATATCGCTAAAATCGCTGCGGCAAACGTCAAAAATTATGAGAGCTCGCTAAATTTTACGCTCAAAAAATACGGCGCGAAAATCGATCTTAACGTCACGCAGAGCTTCAGCCTAAAAAGCAAGGCGTATCGCGCGAGCGGAACGGGGCTGGGGGCGCTGGGCGGCGTGTTGGGCGCAAAGCTGATAAGCAAGAGCCTCGCTAAAACTGCGGCCAAGACGGGTGCGAAGACCCTTACCAAGGCGGGCGCCAGCGCAACCAGCGGTAGTGCGGGGCTCGTGTGCGGTCCGGGCGCGGTGGTGTGCGTGCCTGCGTTTGCCGTGGCTACGTGGTTTGGGCTGGATTTTGCGTTTGCCAAGGGCGACGAGGCGCTGAACCGAGAGGAGTTTGAAGCTGCGATCGTGCGCGATATGATGGCGGCGAAAGAGGAGCTAAAGCGCGCGCTGGCGGAGGATTTCAACGCGACGATAGATGAAATTTCGAGCGAAATTTTAAATTTAGACGGGAAGTAGGGCGACGGATTATGCCCGCGCAACTTAGACCCGTTGCGAGCGAAATTTTACGGCGGATTATGGAGCTTTCGTGCGTAGCGGGCGGCGAAATTTTAAAATTTCATTTAAGTGTGGGCGACGGGTGCCATACATCAAAATGGGCGGCTCGGTAGGTACGAAGCGGTAGCGAAACTAGCGGCAATAAAAAGAAGCGACACAAAATGAGTAGCGTAGCAGATGCGCAATAAACAGCGCTGCGAGTGAGTAATTTTATAAAATTCTATTCTGCTTTGCTTGCTTTGCCGCACCTACGCGATTTAGACCCGTTGCGAGTGAAATTTAGCGGTAGATTGCGTAATTTGTCTGCGTAGCGCGCGGCGAAATTTTAAAATTTATCTAAGCGCAGGCGGCGGACGGGATTACGGCGCATTTATCGCGCCGCCGCACTCCTTAAATTTAAGAGCCAACTAAAAATTTTTAAATATAATCGCCGCTTAAAACAAGGAGCGACAATGAAAAAATTCTATCTTAAAATTTGGGCACTAGCATTTATAACGGCATTTGCGGCGATTCCTGCTGCGGCACAACCGCCTTTGGTAAGCTTAATAGAATTAGAGAATTTTAAAAATGAAGAGCAAAGGACGCTTTTGAAATCCTGTGACTATGGCGAAG
This sequence comes from uncultured Campylobacter sp., assembly GCF_938018035.1. Lineage (GTDB taxonomy): Bacteria > Campylobacterota > Campylobacteria > Campylobacterales > Campylobacteraceae > Campylobacter_B. The sequence goes on from NZ_CALIJF010000331.1 coordinate 3,484, forward strand.
GCAAATATAGCTCGTGCAATAAACTCGTTGAAATTTTATCTAAAGAGTGCGACGACGATAGGCGTTATTTAAGTTGTGAATTAAATGCGCTTCTTTTATTGACATTAAATAGAGACGAAGAAGCTATAAATTATCTTGTTAAAAGTTGCGATGCAAATTTAATGACGAGTTGCTTATGCCTTAATTGGGAAGATCTGTATTTCACCGGAAATACGGATAGGGTTTTAAAGAGCTTTAAAAAAATATGTAGTATGGATTCGGAATCTGCACATGAGTATTGCGGATTTTATGATGAACTTAAAATTTGTATGGAAGATAAAGAGTGCAACCCAAGAGGAAAAATGAAAGAAATTTATAATAAACTATACGGGGAGTTGAAATGACAAGGCTAGGCTTTATATTTTATTCTATGATATTTTTAGCTTCTATTGTAATGGCTGGTAAGCCTACGGCTGAAGAGGAAAATCTTTATAATGAATGCGATAAAGGAAACGGCAAATATAGCTCGTGCACTAGGCTAATAAAAATTTTATCCGAAAAATGCGATAGTGGAGATATGATTGGATGTGCCGATGTGGGTTATATTATGGGCTTTGAACTGGGTATGCGCGAAGCCTCGGTTGCGCCATTAGATAAATCTTGTAAGGCAGGCGTAGCCGAGTCCTGCTACAATCTAGGAATATTTGACATTATGAGAAGAGGCAATATCGAAAGGGCTTTTAGTAGCTATGTTATAGCTTGCGAAAGATTTACCGATGAGAAAAAACTACTTAAGTTAAAATCTTGCGAACTAAGAGAAGCTCTAGACGGCTGTTTACGCGACAGCAAAGATCGTGATCCTGTAAAATGCGCTAGAAAGGCATACGGGAAAATTTATCAAAAATACGATGAAAATGAAAATTCAACCAAGGAGTAAAAGATGGCAAATCCAAAGAAGGGCAAGGAGTGCTAATGAAAAAATTCTATCTTAAAATTTCAATGCTTGCATTTATAATGGCATTTGTATCGATTCCTGCTGCGGCACAACCGCCTTTGGTAAGCTTAATAGAATTAGAGAATTT